>JAICZB010000062.1 GCA_025933895.1 Thermoleophilia bacterium | reverse complement strand
CTCCGCTTCGAGCCGGTCGAGCCAGGGGACGGGATCCTCGCCGCCGAGATTCGCAACCCGCGCGGCCTCCGCCAGCTCGGTCAGCCACTCCACATGGCGTAGGCGCGTGCCGGCTGCTCCTGACTCCTCGAGCCGGTCGACGGCGAAGGCGCGGACGGTGGCAAGCATCGAGAAGCGGCCGTCGCGGCGCCGCAGAAGGTTGTTGTCCACGAGCGAGGCGAGGGTCTCCAGCGACGTCTCACAGACCCGCTCCGCTGCCTCCAGCGTGCAGCCCCCGGAGAAGACCCCGAGGCGGGCGAAGGCGATGCGCTCCTCCGGGCCCAGGAGGTCGTAGCTCCAGTGGATCGTCGCCGCGAGGGTCTGCTGCCGCGCCGGAGCGTCGCGCGGTCCGGCCGGGAGCATGTGCGGCTCGCGTTCGAGCCGCTCGAGGATCTCTCCGGGCGCGAGCAGCTTCGAGCGGGCGGCGGCGAGCTCGATCGCGAGAGGGAGGCCGTCGAGCCGGCCGCACACACGGGCGATGTCGCGGGCGCCTGCCGAGTCGAGCTCGAAGCTCGGATCGACTGCGCGTGCCCGCGCTGCGAAGAGGCGCAGCGCGTCGGTCTGGACGAGGGTCTCGAACGGAAGGTCCGCATCCGGCGCGTCGAACGGCGGTACGGGATACTCGCGCTCGGCCGCGAGGCGCAGCGGAGCACGGCTCGTCGCGAGAACCCACAGCCGAGGGGCCTGGGCGAGCAGGTCGCCGACGGTCGGCGCAGCGGCAAGGAGCTGCTCGAAGTTGTCCAGGACGAGCAGCATCCGCCTGTCTCGCAGGTGGTCTTCCGCCTCGTCCTCTCGTATGTCCAGCGCCTCCGCGATCGTGGGCAGGAGCAGCTCCGGGCTCGAGACCGGCGCGAGGCTGACGAAGAGAGCGCCGTCCCGGAGCTCGGGCTCGAGCATGTCCGCGACCGCCAGCCCCAGGCGCGTCTTGCCGGTCCCGCCGGGGCCGGTGAGCGTGACGAGACGGGCGCCTTCGTCCCGGAAGAGCGCGCAGACCGCCGCGAGCTCCAGTCGGCGTCCGACGAGCGGCGTGGGAGGGACCGGCAGCGGCTGCGTCGTGCGCGTCGGCGCCGCGGGAGCCGCGAGGCTCGGGTCCTGCCGCAGGATCGCGCGTTCGAGCTCCTGCAGGGCTGGGCTCGGCTCGAGGCCGAGCTCGTCCGCGAGCGATCGGCGCGCGTCGCGGTACACCTCGAGCGCCTCAGCCTGGCGGCCGCTGCGATAGAGGGCTAGCAGCCGCTGCTGCAGGAAGCGCTCGCGGTAGGGCTCGTCGGCCGTGATCGCTTCGAGCTCGGCGACGACGGCGTCGTGACGGCCGCAGGCGAGCTCCGCCTCGAAGCGAAGCTCGAGCGCGGTCAGGCGCAGCTCCTCGAGGCGCTCGGCCTCGGCGGCCCGTCGTGCCTCCTCGGGAAGGTCTGCGAGCGCGGATCCGTGCCAGGTGGAGAGCGCCTCCCGGAGATCCTCGGCGGCGTCGTCCGGCCGACCGGCTTCGAGAGCGGCCCGGCCCCGCTCGAGCGCGCGCTCGAAGCGATCGAGGTCGAGCTCCTCCTCGGCCACCACGGCCCGGTAACCGCGGCCTGCCGTCTCGATCCGGTCGCCGCCCAGCGCCCGGCGGAGCCCGTGGACGTACACCTGCAGAGACTGGAGGGCCGACGCCGGCGGCCGCTCACCCCAGAGCCCGTCGATTAGCTGCTCGGCCGAGACGACGCGCCGGCGGTTGACGAGCAGGAGCGCGAGCAGCGCGCGCTGCTTCGGCGCACCGAGCGCGGCAGGCGCGCCGTCGACGAGCGCCTCGACCGGCCCCAGGATCCGAAACTGCGCAGCCATGCCCCTTTAAGTCCTCCTCAACCGGATCTTAAGCGGCGTCTCCGACGCTCCCTTGGACAGCCGCCGCCGGCGGCCACCGAGAAGGAGGCAAGCATGATCCGCGCAGGAGACTCGATCGAGAACCCGGTCACCGGCGAGCGCATCGTCTTCCGGCAGACGAGCCGCGAGACGAACGGCGCGGCCGTCGTGATCGAGACGTACGTGCGCCCGAACGGCTTCGTCGCCGCGGCTCACGTGCACCCGAGCCAGGAGGAGCGCTTCGAGGTCCTCCGCGGCACGGTCGGCTTCCGGGTCGGCCGGGAGAAGCTCGTCGCCGGGCCGGGCAAGCGCCTGACGGTGCCCGCGGGCACGCCGCACAGGTTCTGGAACGCAGGCGACGACGTCGCGCATTTCGTCTGCGAGATCCGTCCCGCGCTGCAGTTCGAGTCGCTGCTCGAGACGATGTTCGCGCTGGCCGCCGACGGCCGGACGAACCGCAAGGGGATGCCGAACCCGCTGCACCTCGCCGTGATCGCGGACGCGCACTTCGACACGGTTCGCCTGCCGTTCCCGCCCGCGATCGTTCAGCGGATCGGTCTCGCGCTCGGCAGCCCGCTCGGCCGCGCGCTCGGCTACGCGCCCGTCTACGTCCCTTCGCCGGCGCCGGTCGGCGCACCTGCTGCCACCGCGGCCTGATCCCCCCATCACCGAAAGGAGCACAACATCATGAGCAACAACGAGAATCGCCTCTGGGCCCTCGCCGGCCCGCTCACCGTCGCCCTCTGGATCGTCGGTCTCGCCCTCCTCACGAGCCATCAGCCGGGAGATCACGCGTCCGGAAGCGACATCCTCGCCTGGTACAGGGCGCACACGGACACGATCCTGCTGGGCGGCTGGCTCTTCATGATCGGCTGCGCCGGCTTCGTGACCTTCGTCGCCGGCCTGCGATCCCGGCTCGGCGAGGTTGCGCCGCTTGCCGTTGCAGGTGCTGCGATCGCGGCGCTGTCCGGGATGCTCATGGCGGCCGTAGACGTCGCCGGCGGCCTCGACAAGAAGGACATCGTCCCGGCGACCGCGGCGACGTTCCACCACGCGGTGGACATCTTCTTCGTCTGCGCCGAGCTGACGGCGATCCTGCCCATCGCGGCTGTCGCGATCGTGGCCTGGCGGACGCGTGTCCTGCCGCGCTGGTGGGCGGCGTTCAGCGGGCTCGTCGCCGTCGTGCTCATCGTCGGCCCGATCGGGTGGATCGCGTTGATCTTCGGCCTGCCGATCTGGACGCTGGGGACGAGCCTGATCGTCCTGCTGGGCTCTCGCGAACGGATCCGAGCGGCTGCCGCGACCGTCTGAGCCGCCGCCGAGGAGGGGGAGGCGCGCTCGGGGTCGGCGCGCCTCCTGTCACGTTTCGTCCTGCTGCGGCATCTTCGCGTTGTGAGCACCGTCCGAGAGGCTGCCATGACGGAAGCGCCCGCCGCGCCGCCGAGCGTAGGGGGCGCTGTTCCGAGCGCATGCGCAGGAAATCGGCCGCTATCTCATTGCAATGGTGCGGGACCGGGCGCTTGCCGAGGACCTGCTTCAGGACACCTTCCACGATGCGCTGCGCGCAGAGGGGGAGCTTCTTCGTATCGGTAACGAGCGCGCATGGCTCTACGGGATCGCTCGGCACCGGGCGCTCCGGGCACTGCGACGCGGCCGCCGCTTTCAGCGGGCGCTCGTCCGGCTGGGCGGATCCCGCGAGATCGCGCAAGACGCGGACGAGGACGTTGTCGCGCTGCTCGACCTGCTCGAGCGTGAGCTGTCGCCCGAGCTGCAGGCGCTCGTCCTGCTGCGCTACGTCCACGGCTTCCAGGCCGCCGAGCTTGCGGAGATGACGGGGCTGACCCCGGACGCCGTCCGGCAGCGGCTCGCACGCGGCCGTGCGCGACTGCTCGCGGTCGAACCCAAGGAGGCATGACGATGACCGGCTACACCGACGATGCGAAGGTGCTCGAGTTGCTCGCCCCGCTGGGCCGGATCGAGCCGCTGCCTTTCGCCGAACCCGAGTCGCGGCACAGGCTGTGGAAGTCGATCCTCGTCGCTGCGGTCGTCGCGGTAGCACTCGGGCTTGCGGGTGTCGCCATCGCCGACGGACTGGGCGCGTTCAACGGCATCGGTGCAGCGCAGCACCCGCCGACCGGTGCCGACGTGATCGACCCGGCGACGCGGGCCTACATGGAATGCAACACCGGTGCAACGCCCTGCATGCCCGTCATCCATGGCCTCCTGTTCGATACCGCTCGTGTTGTCGGGCAGCTTCCAAGCGGGCAGAACATCTACGTCATCACCACCACGTCGAGCGACCTGTGCTTCGTCGTCGGGCCGCCGCATCCTGAGTGGAACTGCGACGACCCGCTCAGCCGCTCGCATCCATCGACGGTCTTCCTATACGGCCAAGATCCGAATATCACTCCACCCACGTTCGGCATCGCGCTCGACGGCGTGACCGCGGTCTCCTTCGAAGCGTGGGGGCGGCAGGTGACGGTCCCGGTTGAGAACAACTTCTGGACGTACCCGGGCGATGTCTTCTACAGCGCGTATTCCCGATTGACGGCGCACTTCGCCGACGGCATGTCGGTCGTCGAAACTCACTAGGCGACGCGGCTGGTCACGCGTGACGCGCCTTCGTGCGCCGGGAGGTAGAGCCTCTCGACGTACTCCGCTGCCATCCGCGCCGTGCCGAAGCGCGGCCCCAGCTCGGCGATCGACTCCCGCATGAGCGCGATCCAACGCTGCGGGAGCCCGGCCTTGTCCCGCTCGTAGTAGGCCGGAAGCACCTGCTCCTCGAGGACCGCGTACAGCGCGTCGGCGTCCGCCTCATCCTGCTCCGCCTCGCTCGCGCCGTCCTCCGCGCGGCCCTCGATTGCGAACCCGCACTCCGGCGAGTACGCCTCGGCCCACCAGCCGTCGAGGATCGAGCAGTTGATCACCCCGTTCAGCGCCGCCTTCATCCCGGAGGTGCCGGAAGCCTCGAACGGCCGTCGCGGCGTGTTGAGCCACAGGTCGACGCCCTGCACGAGTCGCCGCGCCAGCGTCATCTCGTAGTCCTCGAGGAAGACGACGCGCCCCGCCGCTGTCGGCTCCCGCGCGAAGTCCACGACGAGTTGGATCACGTCCTTTCCGCCCTCGTCCGCAGGATGCGCCTTGCCGGCCACGAGCACCTGGATCGGCCGCTCGGGATCGGCGAGGAGCTTGGCGAGCCGCTCGGGCCGGCTGAAGAGAAGGCTGGCGCGCTTGTATGTCGCAAACCTGCGCGCGAAGCCGATCGTGAGGATGTCCGGGTCGAGCTCGCGTACCCCGCGTGTCGTGGCGACGTACTCGAGGAGGCGTTCCTTCCCTTTGGAGCGGGCCGCCCACAGCTCCTCGGCCGGCAGCTCGCGGGCGCGCTCGAACTGCGGTTCAGTGTCGCCGAGCAGCCCCTCGAGCTCGCCGGAGATCCATGTCCGCTGGTGGATGCCGTTCGTGATCGAGGTGATCGGCACCTCGTCGAGGCGCCGCTCGGGCCACAGGCCGTGCCACATCTCGCGCGAGACGGCGCCGTGGAGCTCGGAGACCCCGTTCGCGTACTCCGACGTGCGGAGCGCGAACGGTGTGAGACCGAAGCCTGTCGCGGTGGCGTCGACCTTGCCGAGCGCGACGAAGTCCTCCCACGCGAGGCCGCAGCGCTCCACAAGGCCACCGAGGGTCAGTCGCACGAGCTCCGGATCGAACACCTCGTTCCCCGCGGGCACCGGCGTGTGCGTCGTGAAGACCGTCGACGCGCGCAGCCGCTCGACCGCCTCGTCCGCCGGGAGGCCCTGCTCCTCGACGAGCTCGCGCATCCGCTCGAGCTGCAGGAACGCCGAGTGCCCCTCGTTGAGGTGGAAGACCGTGGGCTCGAGGCCGAGCCCGCGCAGCACGCGGACCCCGCCGACGCCGAGCAGGACCTCCTGCCGCAGCCGGTTTGCGCGGTCGCCGCCGTAGAGCGTGTCCGTGACGGCCCAGTCCGGGTTGCCCTCGACCCATGTGTCGATCAGGTAGAGGGAAGCGCGTCCCACTCGCACGCGCCAGACGCCGAGCCGCACGGGCACGAGGTCGCCGTCGTCGTCCGCGAGCTCGACCACGGGAGCCATGGGCACGAGCTCGAGCGGCAGCCGGCTCGTGTCGGTGAGCGGGTAGTGCTCGATCTGCCGGTCGTTCTCGTCGAGCTGCTGACGGAAGTAGCCGCGGCGATAGAAGAGCCCGATCCCCACGAGCGGGACGCCGAGCTCCGACGCCGCCTTGAGGTAGTCGCCGGCGAGGACTCCGAGCCCCCCGGAGTAGATCGGGAGGCTCTCGTCGAGCCCGAACTCGGCGGAGAAATAGGCGACGAGGAGGTCGGCCGGGCCGCTGCGGCACCGCCACCACGTCTCCTGGCCGCGGTCGCGCGCGAGGCGCCCCTGCACACGCGCCAGGCGCTCGAGGTAGTCCGGCGTCGCTGCTCGCGCGAGGTCCTCGTCCGTCAACTCCGAGAGGAGCGCGGTCGGGTTGTGGTGCAACTCGGCGAAGCGGCGCGGCGCGAGCGCGTCGAACAGGAGCCGCGTCTCGGCGATCCACGTGAAGGAGAAGTCGCACGCGATCTCGAGCAGAGCCGCACGCAGCGTGGCGCCGTCGTGTACCTCCGTCACGAGTGGGCACCCTAGCGCTGGACTCGGCCCTCACGCCGCAGGCGAGGCACGGCACGGCTGCTAGCGTTTCCCGTACCCGGAGAGCTTTGACAGGCAGCTTGGCGACCGGGTCAACAAACGCCTAAAGCGCCCGAGAGCCGCAGCTCCCGGGCCTTGGTAAGGGAGACCAGGTGCAGGACACGCGGGAACGGCTCGAATCCATCCTCAGGCAGCGAATCGCGATTCTCGACGGCTCGTGGGGCGTGCTGATCCAGCGGCAGGTGCGCGGCGAGGAGGAGTACCGGGGCGAGCGCTTCCGCGACCATCCGCTCGACGTCGCCGGCAATCCGGACCTGCTCAACCTGACGCGGCCGGACGTCGTGCGCGAGATCCACCGGTCGTACTTCGAGGCCGGCGCGGACATCGCCACCACGAACACCTTCACCGCGACCCGGATCGGGCAGGCCGACTACGGGCTCCAGGAGGTCGCCGCCGAGATGTCGCTCGAGGGAGCGAGGCTCGCGCGCGAGGTCGCGGATGAGTTCGGCGGGCTGGTGGCGGGCTCGGTCGGGCCGCTCAACGTCGCGCTCTCGCTCTCGCCGCGCGTCGACGATCCCGCGTACCGCTCCGCGACCTTCGACGAGGTGGCGGAGGCGTACGCCGGGCAGATGCGTGCGCTGCAGGAAGGCGGTGCCGACCTGCTCCTGATCGAGACGGTCTTCGACACGCTGAACGCGAAGGCGGCGATCGTCGCCGCTCAGGACGAAGCGCCGGAGTTGCCGCTCTGGCTCTCGTTCACCGCCGTCGACAAGAGCGGCCGCAACCTCTCCGGCCAGACGGTCGAGGCGTTCTGGACCTCGGTCGAGCACGCCCGGCCGCTCGTCGTCGGAGTCAACTGCTCGCTCGGCGCGGCGGAGATGCGCCCGTTCGTCGAGGACCTGGCCGAGGTCGCGCCGACGTGGGTCGCGTGCTATCCGAACGCCGGCCTGCCGAACGCGCTCGGCGAGCACGACGAGCTGCCGGAGGACACGAGCCGCTTCCTCGGGGAGTTCGCGCGCGACGGGCTCGTGAACATCGTCGGCGGCTGCTGCGGCACCACGCCGGAGCACGTCCGGCAGATCGCGGCCGCCATCGAGGGCCTCGCGCCGCGCAGCGTTCCCGAGCGGCGGCCTGCGACCCGCTTCAGCGGCCTCGAGCCACTGGAGCTGCGGGAGGACTCCAATTTCACTCTGATCGGCGAGCGGACGAACATCACCGGCTCTGCGCGTTTCCGTCGACTCGTCGAGCGGGGCGACTTCCAGGCGGCGCTCGACGTCGCGCTCGAGCAGGTGCGCGGCGGAGCGAACCTCCTCGACGTGAACATGGACGCCGACCTGCTCGACGGCGAGCGGGCGATGACGACCTTCCTCAACCTCGTCGCGACCGAGCCCGAGGTGGCGCGGATCCCGATCGTGATCGACAGCTCTCGCTGGTCGGTCATCGAGGCCGGGCTCAAGTGCGTGCAGGGCAAGGGAGTCGTCAACTCGCTCTCGCTGAAGGAAGGGGAGGAGGCGTTCCTCGAGCAGGCGCGGGCGGTGCGCCGCTACGGCGCGGGCGTCGTCGTGATGGCGTTCGACGAGGAAGGACAGGCCGAGACGGCCGAGCGCAAGGTCGCGATCTGCGAGCGCGCCTACCGGCTGCTCGTCGAGCAGGTGGGCTTCGCCCCGGAGGATCTGATCTTCGACTCGAACGTCCTCGCGGTCGCCACCGGCATCGAGGAGCACCGGGGCTTCGCGAAGGCGTTCCTCGACGCGCTGCCGCTGATCGAGGAGCGCTGCCCCGGCGCGAGAACGAGCGGCGGGATCTCCAATCTCAGCTTCGCCTTCCGCGGCAACGACGCCGTGCGCGAGGCGATGCACTCCGCTTTCCTCTTCCACGCGATCCGCGCCGGTCTCGACATGGGCATCGTCAACGCCGGCCAGCTCGTCGTCTACGAGGACATCGAGCCCGAGCTGCTCGAGCACGTGGAGGACGTCATCTTCGACCGGCGGCCCGACGCGACCGAGCGGCTCGTCGAGTACGCAGGGCGCGTCCGCGGCGAGGCGACACGGCGCGAGGTCGACCTCTCGTGGCGCGAGGCGCCGGTCGAGAAGCGGCTCGAGCACGCGCTCGTGCACGGGATCGTCGACTTCATCGAGGAGGACACCGAGGAGGCGCGCCGCCGGGCCGACCGTCCCCTCGACGTGATCGAGGGGCCGCTGATGGCCGGCATGCAGGTGGTGGGCGATCTCTTCGGAGCCGGGAAGATGTTCCTCCCGCAGGTGGTGAAGAGCGCACGCGCGATGAAGCGCGCCGTCGCGTATCTCGAGCCGTACATGGAGGCCGAGCAGGCCGCCGGCGGCGCGCCGCGGACGCGCGGCAAGGCGGTCCTCGCCACGGTGAAGGGCGACGTCCACGACATCGGCAAGAACATCGTCGGCGTCGTCCTCGGCTGCAACGACTACGACGTCGTCGACCTCGGCGTGATGGTGCCGGCCGAACGGATCCTCGACACTGCTGTCGAGGAGGCGGCGGACGTGGTCGGGCTGTCCGGGCTGATCACGCCGTCGCTCGACCAGATGGTCGACGTCGCGCGCGAGATGGAGCGGCGGGGGATGGAGTTGCCGCTGCTGATCGGCGGCGCCACGACGTCGCGCCAGCACACGGCGGTGAGGATCGCGCCGGCGTACTCGCAGCCGGTCGTGCACGTCCTCGATGCCTCCCGCGTCGTCCGCGTGGTCTCGGATCTCCTCGACCCCGAGCGGCGCGCGCGGCTCGACGTCGAGAACCGCGCCGACCAGGAGCGGCTGCGCGAGCTCCACGCGGAGAAGCAGCGCAAGCCGCTGCTGCCCATCGGCCGGGCACGCGAGAACCGGCAGCGCGTGGACTTCGGCGACCTGCCCGTGCCCGAGTTCACCGGCCGCCGGCTCGTCGAGCCGGAGATCGCGACGCTGCGCGAGTACCTCGACTGGCAGTTCTTCTTCCACGCCTGGGAGCTGAAGGGGAAGTTCCCGGCGATCCTCGAGCAGCCGGCGGCGCGCGAGCTCTTCGACGACGCGCAGGCGCTGCTCGACCGCATCGTCGACGAGCGGCTCCTCACCGCCCGCGGCGTCTTCGGCTTCTGGCCCGCGTCCTCCGAGGGGGATGACGTCGTCCTCGACGAGGCGCGTTTCTGCTTCCTCCGCCAGCAGTCCGACTACGGGGACTCGCGGCCGAACCGCTCGCTCGCGGATTACGTCGCCCCCGCAGGTGACCACCTGGGGGCGTTCGCAGTCACCGCCGGTATCGGGGCCGACGAGCTCGCCGCGGGCTTCGCGGTGGAGCAGGACGACTACCACGCGATCATGGTCAAGGCGCTCGCCGACCGACTCGCCGAGGCGTTCGCCGAGTACCTGCACGAGGTCGCGCGCCGGGCGTGGTACGAGACCGGCCCGAAGGTTCCGAGCGACGAGCTGATCGCGGAGCGGTTCCGCGGCATCCGGCCCGCGTTCGGGTATCCCGCCTGCCCGGATCACAGCGAGAAGACGAAGCTGTTCGCGCTCCTGGAGGCGGAGGAGGCCGGGCTCGCGCTGACGGAGGCGTACGCGATGACGCCGGCCGCGAGCGTGAGCGGCATCTACCTCGCGCATCCCGAGGCGCGCTACTTCTCCGTCGGCCGCCTCGGCCGCGACCAGGTCGAGGACTACGCGGCGCGAAAGGG
>JAICZB010000104.1 GCA_025933895.1 Thermoleophilia bacterium | reverse complement strand
TGCTCGTCGTCGAGGAGGTTGAGAGCACGCGTGTAGTAGCGGTGCGCCTCGCGCAGGCTCTCGCGGCGCTCGGCGCGTCCGGCCGCCTCGGCGAGCATGTTCGCCGCTTCCCGTACGGGCGGGTCGATGGGACTGCGCGCGACCTCGCGCGCGAGCAGGCACGCCTGCTCGAGGTGCCACGCGACGATCTCCACGAATTCGTCCGCGCTGCTCGGCAGGCTCTTCACCCACTCCGTGAAGCCGAGATGAAGCTGCGCGCGGCGTCCCTTCGGAACCTGGCCGTAGGCGACGTCGCGCATCAGGATGTGCTTGAACGAGTACTCCTCGTCGTCCTCGACGGTCGAGACCTGCAGGTGTGTCACGAAGTCGCGGCGCTCGAGCTCCGAGAGACCAGGCAGCGGGTCGGCGCGGGCGTCTTCTGCGGCGAGGTGGGCGACGGCGCCGGCCCAGAAGACGGCGCCGATCACCGACGCATGATGGGCGAGCAGCTTCTCCTTCGCCTCCAGCCGATCGAGGCGCGAGCTGATGAGCCCCTGGACGCTCGTCGGGATCGGGACGTCGCTCATCTCGTCGCTCTGCCACCGCTCGAGGTCGAGCAGGCCTTCCTCGTGCAGCATCCGTACCGTCTCCTCGAGGAAGAGCGGGTTGCCGCCCGCGTTCGCGATCAGCCTCCCTGCGAACGGCGTGTCTGCGAACGCCGCATCACCGGTGAGGCCGCTCAGCAGGGCCGCTGCCTGCTCCGGACGAAGCGTCTGCAGGTCGACGGTGCGTCGCCGCCCTTCCCGGCCGAGGAAGCCGGGTGCGTCGTCCTCGAGTTCGGGTCGCGCCGTGGCTATGACCGCCAGCGGAACGCCTGCCTCGTCGGCGAGGAGGTACGAGATCAGCTCGAGCAGCGTCGGCTCCGCCCAGTGCAGATCCTCGACCACGACCGCCGTCGGACGTTCACCGGCGAGCAGCTGTAGCGCCCGCCGGATCCCCCAGTGGAGCTCCGCCTGCGAGATCTCGCTCGTCACATACGTCCCGCGCGGTGTCGTGGGGATGCCGATGAGGTTGGAGAGCGCGGACGCGATCGTCCGCAGTTCGTCGAGGTCGTCGGTGGCGAGCGTCTCGAGGAAGATGTCGAGCTTCTGCGCGCCCGCCTCCCGGTCGTCGCTCTGCAGGATCCCTGCGGCGGACTTGAAGATCTCCACGATCGGCCAGTACGTGATGCCTTCGCCGTAGGAGAGGCACTTCCCGCGGTGCACGCGGAAGCTCTCCTCGAGCCGGCGCACGAGCTCGAGCAGTAGGCGGCTCTTGCCCACGCCCGGAGCGCCGACGATCGCTGCTAACCCTGCGGACCGCTCCTGCAGCAGTTCGTCACAGAAGGTTGTGAGCTCGGTGAGCTCGGCGTCTCGGCCCACGAGCTCCGTTTCGCGGCTCTGTTCCGCGCTTACCTCGTCCTTCGTGCCGGCGACGACCCAGACCTCGACCGGCTCGGTCTTTCCCTTCGCCTGAATGGGCTCGGCCGCCTCGAAGGAGAACGTCTCCTTTGTGGCGAGGTACGTCGTTCGGCTGACGAGGATGCCGTCGACGGGCGCCGCAGACTGGATCCTGGCGGCGGTGTTGAGCACGTCGCCCGCGGCCGACCACTCGCCTTCCCCGGGCCGGGCGCCGAGCATCACGAGCGCCTCACCGGTGTGGATGCCGATCCGGATGTGGAGGTCGAGCCATTCGTCCTCTTCGTTCAGCTCGCCGATTCCCTTGCTGACTGCCAGCGCTGCCCGAATCGCGCGCTCGGGGTCGTCCTCGTGTGCCCTCGGGGTGCCGAAGAGCGCCAGGATCGCGTCACCGCTGAACTTCTCGAACGTACCGCCATGGGCCTCGAGCTCGCCACGGACACGCGCGTGATAGGGCGCCACGAGCGCCTTCACGTCTTCCGGATCGAGCTGCTCGGAGCGCGCGGTCGAGCCCACGAGGTCGACGAAGATCGCAGTGATCACCTTGCGCTCTTCGCTGGGACCCACCGGCGCCGACGTCTCCTGGATAGCTGCACCGCAGGCGAAGCAGAAGCGCGCCCGCGGCGGGTTCTCGGTCCCGCACTCGGTACAGAACGGCATGCGAAGAGCGTACGTCGCCGCTCAGCGGCCTTCTAGCTCGTGTGCTCGAGCCCGCCGCGCGAGCAGGGCGGAAGAAAGCGCCGAACCTGCTCCGTCCAGTAGGAAACGGCACTAAAGGCTAGGAAAATCGGCGTCAAGCTGGTTAACTCAGGAGCTGGAGCGCTCAAGCTCCGGGGGTACCCATGCGGCGGGGAGGAGATCATGAAACGGTTTGGCATGCGAAGAGTCGTTCGATACGGCGGCTCTGTCGGGGTTCTCGTGGCAGTCGTGGTCGCGATCGCGATCGCTGCGGCCACGGCTGAGGCGACACCGAACAAGCCCTACGCGGCGAACGTTCATCAGACGCTGAACACGCCGGGGAGCTTCACGCTCACACTGACGAACGATCCGCACGCGTCACAGTCGCTCGGCTCGGCGGACTTCACGGCGCCCGGCGGCTTCGTACTCGGAGCTGTCACCGGCATCGGGGGCACGGACTCCTCCGGCTTCAACGTCACGGTCTCCGGGGACGTCGTCCAGTTCCGGGCGAAGTCGAGCCAGACGGCACTCGGCAAAGGCCAGACGGTCAGCGCCGACGTCACGGTCACGAGCGGCATCGCCGGCTGCACGTCAGCGCAATGGAGTGTCGAGGCGAAGCAGTCGAACGACTTCAGCGGCACGCCGGGCAACGATCTGACTCTCAACCCCGCTTCCGACCTCACCCCCCTCGGGAGTTACGACTTCGGGCCGGTCGAGAGCGTCCAGACGGCGCAGGACGGCCCACTCCATGTTCCGCAGATCGTCGTCAACCACACGACGTCCTTCGGCATCACGGCGCTCGACACCTGCGGGAACGTCGACGCGGACTACTCGGGCGGGGCGTTCGTGCTCGGAACGGGTCTCGCGGATGCGACCTTCGCGCCGCTGAGCTGGTCGGGCGGCAGCACCGTCTCGGCGAGCCTCACCCCCAAGACCATCGAGGTCGGCGACCAGTTCTCGATCGAGGACGGGCCGAGCGGGATCTCGGCGAACAGCGTCTCGACGGGCGGTAAGCCGACCTTCGACGTCGTGCAGACGATCTGTGCCGGCGGAGGGACGAGCTGCGTCTGGACGGATCCGAACGGGAAGTCGCCGATCACCGCGAGGTCCACGGTGCCCGGCGACAGCAGCGGCCACGCGAGTCTCGGGTTGGGCTACAAGCCCTTCAAGGACGCCGTGACGTGCGGTGGCGCCTTGCCGGTCGGAGACAGCATCTACATCGACCCATTCCAGTACACCGAGCCGTTCACGATCGTGCTCACGTACGCGAAGTCCCTGGCTCCGAAGGGTCCCGCGTCGAGTCTGATCACGTGCAAGAGCACGGATCCCGACGAGACGAGCTGGAGCTCGACGGCGATCCCGCCCTGTGGGAACACGCCTGTGGCTCCCTGCGCGGATGCGGAGAACGTCCAGGGTGGCGCGTTGCAGGTCACGCTCCACCTCGATCCGGGCGACCCGCACACGGGCGGCTTCCACTAGAGCACCAACGGGCGTACGGGTGGCCCGAGCGCCGCCCGTACGCCTCAATCCAGCGGCACCTCGGGCAGCCGCACGACCTCGAGGGCCTCGAGCAGCGACGCCGCCTCGGTGGCGTCCTCGCTTCTGCCGGGCAAGGACGAACGCGCCGACAGCAGGAGAGCGATCTCGTAGCGGGCGTCCACGCTTCGCGCTGACTCGAGACCCTCGTCGAACTCCCTCGCCGCGTCCTCCGCGCGTCCTGCCTGCAAATGGGCGTAGCCGCGGACGCGGTGGAGGAGCGCCTTCAACTGCGGCGGTAGCTCTTCGCCGGCCGCCTCCGCGTTGTCGGCCTCGCGTACGGCGCGCTCGTGGTCTCCCGCCAGAACCGAGGCCTCCGCGAACCGCGCCCGAGCCTCCTGCTCGAAGCCGCCGGCCCGCATCTGGCGGAATCCCTCGGCTGCCTCGGCGAACAGGTCGTCGGCCTCGTCGAAGCGGCCCTCTCGAGCGAGGGCCCGGCCGAGGTTCAGGCGCGCGAGCAACGCGAGCGACCGACGGCCGGCCCGGTCGGAGGTCTCGCGAACTTCCTCGAACAGGCGCGTCGCCTCTTCGACATGGCCCTGGTCGGAGAGGATCTCCGCGATGTTGTTGTTCGCCATCGCGACGTTGGTGACGTCACCGATGCGCTCGAACAGCGCCCGGCTGCGCTCGTAGATGTCGAGCGCCTTCGCCCAGTCGCCCTCGTAGTAGTAGTCGATGCCGAGGTTGTTCAGAACCGTCGCCTGACGCTTGAGGTTCCCGAGCTCCTCGAAGATCGGGAGCGCGATTCCCCGGAACGAGACCCGCTCGGGCGAGCCGGTCTGCATGTGGACGACGTGCAGCAGGAGATACGCGTTGCCGAGCTGCTCCTTGTCGTCGACCTCGAGCGCGAGCTTCATCACGTCGTCGCAGAGGCGCAGGCAGTCCTCGATGTCCCCTTCGCGATAGAGCGCGTGGGCGACGTACATGCTCAACTCGAGGTGAAGCGAGTCGCGCTCACGGCCCTCGGGAAGCCGCTCGACGGCAGCAAGGCCGTCGCGGTATCGCCTGATCGCTTCCTCGTACTCGCCCATCTCCTCGCGGATCAGGCCTTCCTTTGCGAGCAGCCTGATGTGCTCCGGCGTGCCGGCCTCGAGGAGCGCGCGCGCCTGCTCGTAGGACGCGGCGCTGCGGTCGTAGTGCCCGGTGAAGAACTGGCACTCCGCGAGCGCCGCCCAGACCTCGGCGATGGTCTCGCGCGTGAGATCGGGCACGGCGTCGGCCCAGCCGAGTGCGCGCTCGTAGAACTGGGCTGCCTCGAGATTGGCCCACTTCGAATGAGCTCGGCGCGCCGCAGCGCGGGAGTGCGTCCACGCCTCGGCAGGGCGCTCCGCCCGGTGGAAGTGGAGCGAGAGGAGCTCGACGGCATCGGGGTCGCGTTGCTCCAGCACCTCCGCGACGCGGGCGTGCAGCTCGCGGCGGCGCTTGAAGGAGAGGCCCTCGTAGGCGCCGTCGCGGATCAGGGCGTGCCGGAAGCGGAAGGCTCCGGGGACGTCCGGGTCTCGCTCCACGAACTCGGCGAGCCGGTCCCAGGCCTCGGAGTCGGAGGCTGAGGTCGGATCGCCCTCGAGGACATCCGCGATCAGCGCGCCCGAGAACGACGCGCCCAGCACCGACGCCCAGCGCAGCAGCGCGCGGTCGCCGGGGGCGAGGCGGTCGATGCGCGTGGCGACGAGCGACTCGACGGTGTCCGGCATCTGCTCCTCGCCCTCTCCCTCCGGCGAGGCGAGCTCCTGCAGGAACAGCGGGTTGCCGGCCCCGCGGTCGAAGATCTCCGCCAGCTCCTGGTCCGTCAGGCTGCGCTCGCCCGCGGCGGCACGAATGAGCGTCTTCGCGTCGTCGGGAGGAAGCGGCTCGAGCCTGAGCGTCAGCGCGGGCAGCGGCGGCGCACCCTCCGCCGCGAGGAATCCGTCACCCTCCGGGCGGCGCGTCGTGCACGTCAGCCACGGCTTCGTCGGCAGCTGCGTGCCGATGTGCCGCAGCAGATCGGACGAGGCGTCGTCCATCCAGTGCACGTCCTCGAAGACGAGCAGCGTCGGGGAGTCGAGCACCTTGCCGAGCAGCGACCCGACCACGCCGTGGAGGCGGGCACGGCGGAACGACGGGTCGAGGTCGTCCACCTCGGGCGTCGTCTCCACCTCGACGTCGAGCGGCGCGCCGAGCAGCGGCGCCCACGGGACGAGCTCGCCGTCGATCGTCGCCAGCCGCTCCGAGAGGGCGGTGCGGTTGTGCTCGCCACCGTCGTTGAGCTCGACGTCGAGCACGGAGCGGAGGAACGGGCGGAACGGGTGATAGGCGGTGGACGACTCGTACTGCTCGCACCGGAGCGTGATCTGCTCCATGTCGCCGCAGTTGTCGCGCAGCTCGTCGGCGAGGCGGGACTTGCCGATGCCGGGCTCGCCGATCAGCTCGACCATCGTTCCGAAGCCCATGCGCACGGGCGCCACGGCGGCGCCGAGCACCGCCCGCTCCCGCTCGCGGTCGACGAATGGAAGCTTGTCGCCTGCTGCCTGCGGAGCCTCCGCGTCGCCGGCGAGCGCGCCGAGCACGAACGCGCGCTGCGGCTCCGACTTGCCCTTCAGCCCCAGAGGCTCGAGCTCTTCCGCCGCGAACCGGCCGCCGCCACGCTCGTAGGCCGAGGCCGCGACCCAGATCTCGTCCTCCCCGGCCTTCGCCATCAGGCGCGCGGCGAGGGCCGCGGTGTCGCCGAGGATGGTGTACGTCCGCCGGAACGGCGCGCCGACCTGGCCGGTGAAGACGCGTCCTTCGCTGACGCCGACGTGGACCGGAAGCGGAAGTCCGGCGTCGACGATCGTCCGGACGGTACGAAGCAGTCGTTCCTCGTCGTCGCCGAAGGTCTGCGGCGCCCCCGCCACGAGGATGATCCGGCCGCCGTCTCGATCGACGTCGCTCTCGAGGAAGGTGACGTCGTGATCATCCGCCGCCTGCTGAATCGCCCGTGCGAGGGCCTCGATCGCATCGGCGGCGGAGACCGGCCCCTCGGTTGCGATGATCTCGTCGATGCCCGAGTAGCGTACGAACGCGATCGCCGCGTGGCGGTGCTCTCCCTCGAACGGCCCGACCTCGAGCAACTGGGCGCGCAGAGGCCTGGGCACCGCGAGCTCGATCGGGAGCCCGTCGAGTTCCGGCAGCAGCTCGAGCTCGCCCGTCACCTCGGGCGCTGCCTGGAGAAGCCGCCCCGGCCCCTTCTCGTCCCCTAGCGTCGAGGGCTCGAGCACGGCCGCGGTCTCGGGGCTGAGCAGGATCTCGCCGGCCTCGGAGGCTGCCTCCATCTCGACGGTCCGGCTCGCGGCGGGCCCGGTGACGAGCAGCTCTCGGTGGGACTCGCCCACGAGGAAGAACTGGAACCGACCGGTGTGGAGGCCGGCGTGCATTCGCAGCTGGACGGTTCCCGCCGACGTGCGCGGACGCCCGATCTTCCGAAGGGTCCGGCGCATCTCGAAGGCCGCCCGGGCGGCACGCGCGGCATGCGCGTCCCCCTGGTACAGGAGCAGGAGCGCGTCGCCGCCGAACTTGAGCAGGCCGCCGCCGAGCGCGTAGGCCTCGTCCAGGAGCGCCGAGAACGTGGTGTTCATGACGTCCGTGACCTCCTCGGCGCCGGCCCTGCCGAGGCTCGAGAGCTGCTCCGACATCGCCGTGAAACCCGAGATGTCGACGAAGGCGAGAGTTCCGTCGACCTCGAGCCAGGTCTGTTCGGGCTTCGCCCGCAGCCACTCGATCGTCAGCCGAGGGACGAATGAGACGAGGTCGGTCGCGGTATCTGTCACGGGGCCGCACCGAGGTCGATCTCCAAGCCCTCGCGCGCGATGAGGGGTGGCTCCTGGTCGTTGCGGAGCAGCTCCGCGACCTCGTCGTAGAGCTCCTCCAGCGCGTGGTCCGAGCGCATGGGGTCGTGGTGGAAGAGCGCGAGCCGCCGCACCTCGGCGGCCCGAGCGAAGGCGGCGGCATGGTTGCCGCTGGAATGGCCCCAGCCGAGCCGGCCGGCGTACTCGTCCGCGGTGAACTGCGAGTCGTGGAGGAGGAGGTCGGCCCCGGCCGCGAGCGCCCAGCCGGAGATCCACTTCGGCGGGTCGTCGAGCCCGGCGGTCAGGTATGGCTCGTGGTCGGGGACGTAGACGAGCACGCGGCCTTCGTCCTTGATCCGGTAGCCGAGCGTGGGGCCGCGGTGCTCGACCGCCTGGGCCTCGACGACCGCGCTGCCGATGCGCCACGGCTCGCGGGGCACGTCGTCGAACACCGCTTCAGCAGGCGCTTCCGAGAGGCCGATCGGGAAGAGCGGCGGCGACAGATACCGCGAGACCCGCTCCCGCAGCGTCGCCGTCGTGGACGGCGGCCCCCAG
>JAICZB010000233.1 GCA_025933895.1 Thermoleophilia bacterium | reverse complement strand
GCCGCCGGGATTCGTCGTGATCGCGATCTCGGTCAGCCCTTCGCAGACCTCGATCGTCTCGCGGATCCGCTGGATCACGTCCTCCGGGGTTCCGACCCAGACGATGTCGCCGGCGATCATGTCGTCGTACGGCGTCGCCGCGAGCTTCTCCATGATTCCGGACGCGTAGAAGCCGTAGCCGGCGGCGTTGAGCGCGTCGACCGGCGGCACCGGATGCTCGGTGAGCGGGGACGCATTGCCCTCGAGGAAGCCGCGCATGTGCCGCTCCGCCTCGCGCCGCGCGAGATCGGCGTCGTCGTCGATGTAGCAGGCGTGGATCCAGATGATGTCCGGCGTCGTGCCGTACTCCGCGCACTTCGCGCGGTAGAGGTCGAGCTGCTCCTCGAGCGCCGCGTACGGGAGGAGGGGCGGCACCGCAACCGACCAGCCGTGCTTCGCCGCGAGGTCGTACGTCCGGTCCGACGTGCCGCCGAGCACGACCCGGAACTCGTGCCCACTGAACGGGACCACCTGGCTGTCTTTCACGTTCCAGTAGTCGCCCTCGAAGCTGACGACGTCGGAGTGCAGCGCCTCGACGAAGAGGTCGAGGCCCTCCTCGTAGCGCGGCCGCGAGGTCTCGTCGAGGGGCATCCCGGCCGGCAGCGGGATCCAGCCGTGGCCGCGGCCGACTCCGAACTCGTAGCGGCCGCGGGTGAGGAGCGAGAACTCGTGGATCATGGCCGCGAGGACGAGCGGGTTGTGGTACGGGAGGATGTGGAGCATCGTCCGGAAGCTGATCCGGCGGGTGCGCGCGGCGGCCATCCCGAACAGCCCGAAGACGTTCGCCGAGGCCGAGAACTTCGGGAAGAAGAGGTGCTCGACCGCGGCGTAGGCATCGTAGCCGAGCCGGTCGGCGTTCTCGATCTGCTCGAGCACCTCACCGTAGAGCCGGTCGTACGACTTCCCCGGCCAGCTCTGAAGCTCCGAATAGATGCTGAACCTCATGTCGTGGCCCTCGCTTTCTCGAGGTCGGCCACGGGGCGCCGCCGCCGTGGCAGGAACAGCTCGCGACCGCCGGTGATGCCGCTCGGACGGAGGATGAGGACGACCGCCATCAACACCCCGAGGACGATCTCGGCCGTTCCCGACGGGACCTTCAGGTGCCAGCCGAAGACGACGACGGTGTTCGTCGCGGCCGAGAAGAAGGAGAAGATGCCGTTCAGAGCGAGTGCGCCGACGACCGCTCCGAGCAGGCTTCCGGAGCCGCCGACGACGAGCATCGCCAGCGTGATGAACGTGAGATCGAGGTAGAGGCCACCCGACGCCAGCGGCTGCAGGTGGACGTAGAGGCCGCCGGCGAAGCCGGCGAGCGCGCCCGAAAGCGTGAAGGCGAGCAGCCGCTGCCGGTTGATCGAGATCCCGGCCGCAGCCGCGGCCGCCGGATCCTCGCGCGTCGCCCGCAGCATTCGGCCGAAGCGGGTGCGCTGGTAGACGTACGCGACGGCGATGCAGATCAAGCAGGCGACGGCCGCCTGCCAGATCCCGGTCGTCGCGGGAACCGACGAGAAGTTGTTGACCCCTGGGCCGATCTTCCCATCGAACGTGAGCACGTTGTTCGTGATCTCGAGCACCGAGAAGGTCGCAATCCCGGCCGCAAGGCCCGAGAGCCGCATCAGGGGCAGCCCGACCACGAGCGCGGCTATCCCGCCTACCACTGCCGCGAGCGCGAGAGAGGCGGCGTTGCCGACGTTCGTCGTCAGGAGGAAGTGCCAGAGACCGGGCATCTCGAGCCGCTTCTGGCTCTCCGGCATCGTGAGGAGTCCGGCCGTCCACGCGCCGAGCGCGACGAAGCTGATCTGTCCGAACGAGAGGACGCCCGAGTTGCCGATGAACAGGTAGAGAGCGACCACGATCGCGACCTTGACGAGCGTGTCGAGAAAATAGGCCTCGAGGTAGCTCGAGACCTCGAGCCCGAGCCACGCCGTCGCGAGGATGAGCAACGCGGGGCCGAGCAGCTCCGGTAAACGGCGAAGCTGGTTCACACGCGCTCCACGGCGCCGGCGGCCCTGGTGAAGAGGCCGTTGGGCCGGACGAGCAGCACGACGATCACCGCCGCGAAGACGAAGCTCTGCAGGTACTGGACCTGGTTCGACGGCAGGACGCCCCCGAGGATCCCGGTCGCGAAGCCGATCGCGAAGCCGCCGAGAGTGGCGGGAATGAGCCGGTTGAGGCCGCCGAGGACCACTCCCGCGAGGACGACGATCGTGTCCTGAAGACCGAAGGTGGACGTCACGTTGATGTCCTGGACGCTCAGCATCACGGCGGAGACAGCCGCGAGCAGGCCCGAGAGGATCACGGCGCCGGTGATCACGCGATTGGCACGAACTCCGAGCAGGCGCGCGGTCCGGAAGTCCATCGACGCCGCGCGCATGTGGAGGCCCAGCGGCGTCAGCTTGAGCAACATCTGCAGGATCACGAGGCAGCCCGCGGCGGTGGCGACCGAGACCACGGCGATCTTCCTGATCTCCGCGCCGAAGATGTCCCAGGGCGCATTGAGCAGCGCGAGCGAGCCGGCGCTCCTCGGAAGCGCGCCGAACTTGAGCAACGCGATGTTCTGGAGGAGGAAGGCGACTGCGAACGTCGCCACGAGCATCGTGGCCGGCGAGTGCAGACGCAGCGGCCGGAACACGAGCACCTCCATCAGGAGGGACAGCACGAGCACGACGCCGAAGCAAAGGAGGATGGATTCCCAGGTCGGGAGGTTCCACGTCGCGCCGTAGGCGAGGGCGTAGGCGCCGGCCATCAGCAGCTGGCCGTAGGCGAAGTTCACCAGTCGGAGGACGCCGAAGACGAGGCCGATCCCGACCGCCATCAGCGCGTAGATCCCCCCTAGGGCAAGCCCGTCCGCGAACGTCGGCCACGTGAGGTTGAGGAACGCGAGCGTCATGCGAGATACGCGGAGACGAGGCGGTCCGTGTCGCCTGCGTCCTTCGGTCCGAGGGTGATCCGGAGCTGGCCGTTCGCGAGCACGTGCGACTCGTCTGCGAGCGCCACTGTCCGCTGCGCGCGCTGCTCGACGAGCAGCACGGCCAGGCCGGAGTCCCTGATCTGCATCAGGGCCTCGAAGACGACGTCGACGATCTTGGGCGCGAGCCCGAGCGACGGCTCGTCGAGCAAGAGCACGCCGGGTTCCGCGGCCAGCGCGCGGGCGATCGCGAGTTGCTGTTGCTGGCCGCCCGACAGTGCGCCCGCGTGCCGCGAGCGGAAGTCGCGCAACACCGGGAAGAGCTCGTAGGCCCGGGCGAGCCCGTTGCCGTTGGCCCGCGTTCTCCGGGCAGCCAGCCCGAGGCGGAGGTTCTCGTCCACCGTCAGCTCGCCGAAGATGCGGCGTCCCTCGGGCACGAGCGCGACCCCACGCCGCGCGATGTCCTCGGGCCGGCGGCCGACGAGCGATCGTCCGTCGAGCCGCACGTCGCCGCCGGTGATGGGAGCCGCGCCCATGATCGCGTGCAGCGTCGACGACTTGCCGGCGCCGTTGGGGCCGATCAGGCCGACGATCCGGCCCGGCTTCACCTCGAGCGAAAGCTCGCGCACGGCCTCGACGGCTCCGTAGCGAACCGAGAGCTTCTCGACGGCCAGCGCCGTCAAGCCTGCTCCTCGGCCGCCGCGCTCTCGCCGAGATATGCGGCGGCCACCCCGAGGTCGGCGCGGATCTCCTCCGGCGTTCCCTCGGCGAGCGTCGTGCCCTGGTCGAGGACGTGGATCCGCTCGCACACCTCGAGCACCAGGGCGACGTTGTGGTCGACGAGCAGCACCCCGGCGCCACGATCGCGCACGGTGCTGACCGCGGCGACGAAGCGCGGCACCTCCGCTTCGGGCAGACCCGCGGCCGGCTCGTCCATGAGCACGAACCGCGGCTCCGTGGCGAGGGCGCGCGCGACGCCGAGGCGCCGTTCGTCTCCGTGCGCCAGCTCGGACGCCGGACGATCGGCGTAGTCCGCGAGGTCGAGCAACCCGAGAAGCTCGTCCG
>JAICZB010000222.1 GCA_025933895.1 Thermoleophilia bacterium | reverse complement strand
CAAATCCGTGCGTTCGGCGCAGGACGCCCGCGCTGGGGCGACTACGGAGCTGCCGCTCCGATGGGCAACTCCATCTGGATCGCGTCGGAGGACGTCGAGCAGACGTGTACCTACGAGACGTACTTCGCCGACCCGACCTGCGGCGGCACCCGTGGTGCGCTCAGCAACTGGGCGACCCACATCAGCCAGGTCACTCCGTAGGTAGCTAGAACGACGTTGTTTGCGGGGGCCGCGCGTGCGGCCCCCGCAACACGTTCTCGGCTAGCCGATCCCCGTACCGATGCGTATGTTCAATCGTGTCATCTGCCCCGGCCGGACGGTGACCCTGCGCGGCGAGTAACCGAATGGAGCTCCCGACACGCGTACGGCGTACCGGCCCGGTGCGAGGTGGATCGAGTAGCGCCCCCGCTTGTTCGTTCGCACCTGGCGCACGACCGTGCCGCGGGAGAACGTGAGGCGTACGCCGGCCGCCGGAGCC
Source organism: Thermoleophilia bacterium (assembly GCA_025933895.1). Lineage (GTDB taxonomy): Bacteria > Actinomycetota > Thermoleophilia > Gaiellales > Gaiellaceae > Palsa-739. The sequence goes on along the minus strand of JAICZB010000222.1, from coordinate 3,746 downwards.
GTGCAGCGAGTGCCGACCTGGCAGACCGGCTGCGTCGGCCCACGCCGGACCGAGCCGTGGGCTCCGCTCCTCTGGGCCGAAGCGCTCGAGATCCCCGGCGCCAGCGCCAGGATCGCGAAGACCACGAGCAGTGGAAGACGCACGAGATGTCTCATCGGGCCGTACCTTGCCGCACTAAGGGCGGTTCATGCGTGAGGCTTCGCCATCCGGCGATAGTCGAGCGCCTCGTCGAGCACGGACTCCTCGACGCCCTTCTCCCGCGCGACCTCACGCAGGGAACGGCCCGACGCAGCCGCCTCCTTGACGATCTCGGTCGCGCGGTCGTAGCCGATGTACGGGTTGAGCGCGGTCGCGGCCGAGAGGGTCAACTCGGCGTAGCGCTCGCAGTTCTCACGATTCGCCTCGATCCCCTCCACGCACTTCTCGGCGAAGAGCCGGCACGCGCTCGCGAGCAGCTTCACGGAATCGAGCATGTTGCGCGCGAGGAGCGGCACGAAGACGTTGAGCTCGAAGTGGCCCTGCATGCCACCGATCGCGATCGCGGCGTCGTTGCCGATCACCTGCGCGGCGACCTGCGTCACGACCTCCGGCATCACGGGGTTGACCTTGCCCGGCATGATCGAGCTTCCCTTCTGCAGCTCCGGCAGGGCAATCTCGGCGAGGCCGGCGCGCGGGCCCGAGCCGAGGAAGCGGATGTCGTTCGCGACCTTCGTGAGCGATACCGCGACCGTCTTCAGTGCGCCCGACGCCTCGACGATCCCGTCGCGGGCAGCCTGCGCCTCGAAGGGATCGGCCGGCGCCGAGATCTCGAGACCCGCGTCGCGCGCGAGCATCTCCCGGACGCGCGCGGCGAACTCGGGATGCGTGTTCAGCCCGGTGCCGGTCGCGGTGCCGCCGAGCGGAATCTGGCCGAGGCGCGGCAGCGCGTCGCCGACGCGCGCGATGCCCTGGCGAACCTGGGCGGCGTAGCCCGCGAACTCCTGTCCGAGCGTGACGGGGACCGCGTCCATCCAGTGCGTGCGCCCCGATTTGACGACGTCGTCGAACTCCTGCGCCTTCGTTTCGAGCGCAGAGGCGAGACGCTCCATGGCGGGCAGCAGGTCGTGGACGATCTCGTCGAGCGCCGCGAGGTGGACTGCGGAAGGGAAGACGTCATTGGACGACTGGCCCATGTTGACGTCGTCGTTCGCGTGGACGTCCTCGCCGGCGAGCGTCGCGATCACCTCGTTCGCATTCATGTTCGAAGAGGTGCCCGAGCCCGTCTGGAAGACGTCGATCGGGAACTGGTCGTCGAGCTCGCCGTCCGCGATCCGCACCGCGGCCGCCGAGATGCGCTCCGCCTTGTCGGCGTCGAGCAGGCCGAGCTCGGCGTTTACGCGAGCGGCGGCACCCTTGATCCGGCCGAGCCAGCGCGCGACCGGCGCTGGGATCGGCTCACCCGAGACCGGGAAATTCGCAACGGCCTTCGTCGTCTCGCCTCCCCAGAGCTCCTGCCGTTCCTCCGCCTTCGCCACGAGGACGAGTGTAGGGAAGGGCGGCGGCGCGGCGGCGAGCTAGGCGACCGACGGGAGCCGGCGCTGTGCGCGCGCCTGCTCACGTGACGTACGAGGCTCGGTCTTCTTCACCTCGAGCACGGGAGCCCAGCCGAGGTAACCGCACTCCGGGCACTCGGGTGTCTCGAAGTGGTTGAAGCGGTCGCGCTGCGCCACGCGAGTGGTTCCGCACTGCAGGCATTCGACGGCGACGTTCTCCACATCAGGTCCATCGGCGGCCGGCCGCGAGACGTCCTCCCCCCTTTAGGGGACTGGAAAGCGGCCTAGGACGCGCCGCTGGCGATGCGTTCCGCGGCGGCGAGCAGGTCGTCCCAGGAACAGAGCTTGACCCGCGGCCGGCCGGACTTCTCGCCGGCGGCTCGCTCGACCTCGTCGATCGCAGTCCAGCCGGCGTACTCGACGAAACGGGCCCCGCGCTCGGCGAGCAGCGCGTCGACGGCAGCGGCGCTCGCGTCGGGCTTCGGCTCGAGCCGACCGGCGGCGGCGTCGTCGAGCAGGAGCTCGACCGTCTCCGTCGCGTCCTTCTTGTTCGTGCCGATCACGCCGGTCGGGCCGCGCTTGATCCAGCCCGCACAGTAGACGCCGGGCTCGATGCGGCCGGCCTCGTTCGGGATCGTCCCGGTCGCGGCGTCGAACGCGACTCCGGGCAGCTCGACGCCGTGGTAGCCGACGCTGCGGAAGACGAGCCCGCAGGACAGCGTCTCGTGCTCGTCGGTCGGCACGGCACGCTCGTTCGCGTCGAGCTCGTTGCGGACGAGCTCGACTCCCTCGACCCGCTCCTCGCCGAGGATCGCCACCGGGGAGTGGAAGAAGCGGAAGACGACGCGGCGCGGCTTGCCCTCCGGCTCGCGCCCCGCAAAGTCGCGCAGCACCGCGAGGTTGCGCTCCGCGTTCGTGTTCTGCGGCTCCGCGCCTTCGAGGTCGGCCGGATCGACGACGACGTCGGCGCCGGCGAGCTCGCCCATCTCCTGCAGCTCGGGGGTCGTGAACGCGGCCTGTGCCGGCCCGCGCCGGCCGACGACGACGATCTCGCGGATCGGGGCGCTCTCGATGGCCTCGATCGAAGCGTCGGTCGCGTCCGTCGGCGCCAGCTCCTCGTGGGTGAGCGCGAGCATCCGCGCCACGTCGAGGGCCACGTTCCCGTTCCCGACCACGACCGCCCTCTCGACCGAGAGGTCGAAGTCGACCTGCTGGTAGTCGGGATGGCCGTTGTACCAGGCGACCAGCTCGGTGGCCGCCCAGGAGCCGGGCAGGTCCTCGCCCGGGATCCCGAGCCGGCGATCCGTCTGTGCGCCGACCGCGTAGAGGACGGCGTCGTACAGGCGCACGAGGTCGGCGTGGTGGAGATCGCGGCCGACCTCGACGTTGCCGAGGAAGCGGAAGCCCGGCTGCTCGGCGATCCGCTCGAAGGCGCGCGACACGGTCTTGAGCTTCGGGTGGTCCGGCGCGACCCCGAGCCGGACGAGACCCCAGGGAGTGGGCAGCCGCTCGATCATGTCCACCTCGGCCGACGGGTCGGCGGACAGCAGCCCGCCGGCGGCATAGAAACCCGCCGGGCCCGATCCGACGACGGCAACACGCATGGCTGCGGCGACTCTAGTCGTGCTTGGCGGGATAGCGGTCTTCGAGCGTGACCATCACCCGGCGCAGGAGGGAGTTGAGTTGTTCCTTCTCGCGGTCGGTGAGCGCCTCGGCGAGCAGCGCCTCCTTCGGCGCCTGGATGGCCATCGCCTGCTCGTGCTTCTCGCGGCCCGCCTCCGTCAGCTCGACGAGCACGCTTCGCCGGTCCTCCGGGTCCCGCAGGCGACGAACGAGGCCCTCCTTCTCCAGCGCGTCGAGCCGGCTCGTCATCGCGCCGCTCGTCAGGTCCGCGTGGCGGGCGAGCCATCCGGCCTTGCGGCGGTACGGCTTACCCGACCACCGCAGGGCCGTGAGCACGTGCCAGTCGCTCAGAGTCAGCCCGAGCTGGTCGAGCGTCTCGCCGTGCATGCGCTTGATGCGGTAGTTGATGCCCCCGATCCGGTCCACGATCCCCTCGACCGTCCGGTCGAGGTCGGCCGGCAGATCGGCGCTGATCTCGTCGAGGAAGCTGTCGACGTGATCGCGTTCGCCGCGCTTCCTCTCCCTGGGCACGTGCGAAGTGTTCCCGAAATTTCCCTTGACGTCAAGATAGCGCCCTAGTAATCTCTCGCT
>JAICZB010000291.1 GCA_025933895.1 Thermoleophilia bacterium | reverse complement strand
CGGATCCGGGCGTCGTTCCTCCTCGCGGGCCCGCTGCTCGCGCGCCTCGGCCGGGCGAGCGTGCCGCCGCCGGGAGGAGACGTGATCGGCCGGCGCAGGCTCGATCCGCACATCCACGCGCTGGAGCGGCTCGGCACGCGGATCGAGATCGAGAGCCGGTACGAGATGCAGACGGAGGGCTTGCGCGGCGCCGAGATCTTCCTCGACGAGGCGAGCGTGATGGCCACCGAGAACACGGTGATGGCTGCCGTCCTCACTCCCGGCGAGACGACGATCGGCAACGCCGCCTGCGAGCCGCACGTGCAGGACCTGTGCCGCTTCCTCGTCTCGCTCGGCGCCGAGATCGAGGGCATCGAGTCGAACGTCCTCCGGATCCGCGGTGTCGAGCGGTTGGGGGGAGGCGAGTGGGCGATCGCCCCCGAGCACATCGAGGTCGGCAGCTTCATCGGCCTCGCGGCCGTCACGAACAGCGATCTCACGATCGAGGCGGTCGTGCCGCGCGACATGGTCTCGATCCTCACCGCGTTCGAGCGCCTCGGGATCGAGGTCGAGCTGGGAGACGACTGGCTCCGCGTGCCGCCGCACCAGGAGCTCGTGATCCAGAACGACCTCGGCGACCAGGTGCCCAAGATCGAGGACGGCCCGTGGCCCGCGTTCCCGGCCGACCTGACATCGATCGCGGTCGCGATCGCGACCCAGGCGTGGGGGACGGTCCTCGTCTTCGAGAAGATGTTCGAGAACCGGCTCTTCTTCGTGGACAAGCTCGTCTCGATGGGCGCGCGGATCATCGTCTGCGACCCGCACCGCGTCGTCGTGAGCGGGCCGGCCCGCCTCTACGGCCAGCGGCTGACGAGCCCCGACATCCGCGCCGGCATGGCGATCCTCATCGCGGCGCTCTGCGCGAACGGCCGCTCCGTGATCGGCAACGTCGCCGAGATCGACCGCGGCTACGAGCGGATCGACGACCGTCTCCGCGCGCTCGGCGCCCAGATCGAGCGCGTCGAGGCGTAAGCCCGCGCCGCAGCGATACCCTCCGCACATGAGCGAGCAGGCGGCGGCAGGTGTCCGCGTCAACGTCTACGGGCACGGCGAGGCGACGGTCGAGACGGGGTTGCCCGTCCTCAACCGGCTGATCGCACGGCTCGCCGAGACCGCGCGCTTCGATCTCGTCCTCGACATCGAGCCGGGCGACACGCAGGCGGAGGTCGAGGCCGCGGCGGCGGCGATCGGCCACGCGCTCGCGGGACCGCTGCGTGCGGACGGTGCGCGCGGTCACGGGGCCGGTGCGCTGACGTCGGCCGAGGCGCTCGCCTACGTCGTGCTGGAGACGAGCGACGAGCCGCTCTTCGTCACGAACGTCGATCTCACCCAGGCGCGCATCGGCGGGCTCGGCACCGACGTTGCCCGACGGTTCCTCGAGGTGCTCGCCGAGAATGCGGGCCTCGTGCTCCACGTGCGGCTCCTCGACGGCACCGACAGCGGCCACGTCCTCGAGGCGATCTTCAAGGGACTCGGCGCAGCGCTGGGCGAGGCGTGCGAGAGACCGGAGCCACGCAGGTGAGCGAGAAGCGCGTGATTCGCACCGAGGCCGCGCCCGCGCCGTTCCAGGGCGCGCCGTACTCGCAGGCGATCGCGGCCGGCGGCTTCGTGTTCGTCTCCGGCCAGCTCGGCCTCAAGCCGGGCGACACGGCGATCTCCGGCGGGATCTCGGAGCAGACCGAGCAGGTCTTCGCGAACCTGCAGGCGATCCTCGCCGAGGCCGGCAGCGGGCTCGACCGGCTCGTGAAGACGACGGTCTTCCTGCAGCACCTCGACGACTTCCAGGCGATGAACGAGGTCTACGCGAGGCACGTCGGCGACCGGCCGCCGGCGCGGGCAACGGTCGAGGTGGGGAAGCTGCCTTCCGGCGCGCTCGTCGAGATCGAAGCGATCGCTCTGCTGTAGCCCGACTCCGCGGTCCGGCGAGAATGGCCGCGTGCGCCAGGAAGTGGAGAACTACGTCCGCTCGCTCGGGCTCGACGCCTACCTCGTGGGAGGCGCCGTGCGCGACGAGCTGCTCGGGCTCGAGTCCAAGGATGCGGACTTCCTCGTGCCCGGTGTCGATACGGAGGGATTGCGGTCCGCACTTGCCTCGCATGGCCGCGTCGAGGATCTCGTGGTCGCCGACCGGCTCGTCGGCATCCGGCTCCATCCCCGCAACGGCCGGATCCGCAGCCTGACCCGCGTCGGGATCGAGTTCGCGCCGCCGCGCAAGGAGGTCTCCACCGGCCCCGGCAGGCACGACTTCGAGATCGTCGCGGACCCGGCTCTCTCGGTCGAGGACGACATGCG
>JAICZB010000006.1 GCA_025933895.1 Thermoleophilia bacterium | reverse complement strand
TCGCCGCCGCGGCCGACGCGGCCGGACGCGCGAAGGTGATGCAGGTGAGCCACTGCGGACCATCGAACGCCGAGGTGGTGCAGGCCGTCGACGGCCGCTACGTCTACGAGCTCTGGATCGGCTGCAACCGCGGCATCGGCTCCGCGCGCTCGGTCGACGGCGGCAAGAGCTTCGGACCGTCGCAGGTCGTCCGCGGGTCGCATCGAAAGGGCCTGCACACGTGGGATCCGGCGATCACGGTGGCACCGGACGGAACGGTCTACGTCGTCTACATGGTCGGCCCGGACGAGGGAGCGTCCGGCGCCTCGGGGCCGATGCAGCCGACCGTCGCGGTCTCGCACGACCACGGACGATCCTTCGGCGGCGTCTCGACGCTTCCGGTGCCGCCGACGAAGAGCCCGCTCGGAAACTTCGGCGACCGCCCGTTCATCGCCGTCGGTCCCAACGGGGCCGTGTACGTGACCTGGGACTACGGCCCGCGGAGGGAACAGGTGAAAGTCGTCTGTCCGCCGAGGAGCAGCTGCTACTTCAACGGCGGCGACTTCAACGCGGTGTTCCAGCGCTCGTCGGACGGCGGGAAGACCTGGACGAAGCTCGTGCCGATCAGCCCCGGCTACCCGCTCGGCGGGGTCTACAGCGCCCCCATCGTCGCGCAGCGCAACGGCACGCTCGACGTCCTCTACTGGCAGCACCCGACGGACCCGAAGACCCTGCGTGTCTCGCCGGGGCGCGAGTACTTCACGCGTTCGACCGACGGCGGCAGCAGCTGGTCTCAGCCGGTCCTGATCGGGCAGCGAGCGGGCACGATCGGCGTCAAGGAATGGTGGATCGACGGCAACCTCGCCGTCGACCGTGCCGGGACGCTCTACGCGAGCTGGGACACGCAGCGGCGGGGACACGACACCGGCTGGCTCTCCTGGTCGACGAACGGCGGCAAGCACTGGTCGTCGCCGGTGCGGGTCGCCTCGAGCCGGACGGAGCACCTGACTCAGGTCGCCCCCGTCGGCCGCCGCAACGTCTACGTCGGGTGGCAGACCGTCGTCCGCGGCAAGGGATACGCGACGTTCCTGCGGCGCTACGCGCTGGGCAGGGGCTGGACCGGCCGCGCGAAGAAGGTCTCGCCGGCGTACGGAAACGTCGCGATCTGGCCGGGCGACACGTTCGGCCTCTCGACGAGGAGCGGCAGAGCGCTGGTGAGCTGGGGGAGCGCCGTCAAGAACCGGCCCGTGTCGGACATCTGGTTCGCGACCGCGAAGCTGCCCGAGCGCTAGGCTCGCCGACTAGACCCCGGCCGCGCTCACGACGAAGTCGGTCGCGAAGCCGAGCAGCACCCCGAGGACGACGAGCCAGGTGACGAGCGCCGTGCGACCGTAGCTGCGGTTGACAGCCATCAGCTCCTGCACGACGTAGAGGATCGAGCCGGCGGCGACGCCGAAGAAGACGACCGACATCGCCTCGCTCGACCACGCCTGCCCGAGCACCGTCCCGAGGAAGGTCGGACCGCCTCCGATCAGGCCCATCGCGCCGAGAAATCCCCAACTCGGTCGCGTCCCCTCCCCGGCCAGCGGCCCGCAGATGCCGAAGCCCTCGGTCGCGTTGTGCAGCCCGAAGCCCACGATCAGCGTCACCGCGAGGCTGATCGAGCCGGCCGCCGCAGCCTGGCCGATCGCGAGTCCCTCGCCGAAGTTGTGCACGCCGATCCCGACCGCGATGAGAAGCGCCAGCTGCTTCCCAGGCGTGAGCTCGTCGAGCCAGGTGCGGTGGGTGAACTCGTCGACCGCGGCCGCACCCGGGCCGACCATCGCCGTTACACGGCGACTCGCCCGGCGGCGCATCCACACCGCGTAGTGGACGAGTCCCATCAGGCCCAGCGCGAAGCCGGCCGCTCCGACCCCCGAGAGCCACGCGAACCTCCCCCAGTGCCGCGCCTGGAGCGCCGAGTCGATCGGATCGACCGCTCCGGTGAGCACGTCCCAGAAGAGGAAGAGAAGGATCCCGGTCGCGAGCGCCGAGAGACACGCCCGCACGATGGGGGCGACGGTGTTCACGCGGGCCACGGGCAGGCCGAGGAAGATCGTCGCACCCGCGATCGCGCCCAGCAGAAGGATGTGTGCCGTCGACATGAGTCAGTCCCTACCTGCCCTTGTAAGGGTGCCCTTACATGCAGGCTGTGGGCAATATAGCTGCGTGCCTGCCCCCGGCCACTCGGTAGACGAGTACCTCGAGACCATCTACTTCCTCGCCTTCCCGATCGGCGAGTACACGCCGCACGGCGCCGGGTCTCCTCCGCTCGCTTCGCGCGTCGCCGAGATGCTCCACGTCTCGCGCGCCTCCGCCGGCGAGATGCTCAAGCGGCTCGAGGCCGAGGGACTGATCGAGCGCGGCAAGAAGAAGGAGGCGCTCCTCACCGAGACGGGCCGCGAGCGCGCCGAGCGCGTCGTCCGCAAGCACCGGATCATCGAGCGGCTGCTCACCGACTTCATGGGCTACACCGGATATGAGTCGCACGAGCGCGCCGACGAGCTTGGCGACACCTTCAGCGACGAGATGATCGAGCGGATCGACGACAAGCTCGGCCGCCCGCAGCGCTGCCCGCACGGCTGGCCCGTCGATCCGTCGGTGGAGCAGGCTGAGAACGCCGAGCTCGCGCCGCTCGCGACGCTGGGTGCCGGGACCCGGGCGACGATCGTCCGCCTCGCCGAGCACGACGGCGACCTCCTGCACTGGTTCTACGACCAGGGCCTCGTGCCCGGCACGAGCATCCTCGTGCGCACGGCCGAGCCGGCGGCGGATCAGTTCACGGTCGCGATCGAGAAGGTCGGCGAACGAGCGATCTCGGAGAAGGCCGCGGCCGGGCTGTTCGTCAGACCTTCGTAGGAGCTGCCGCTCCGAGGCCCGCGGCCTCGCGCAGCGCCTCGGCGCGGTCGGCCCGCTCCCAGGTGAAGTCCCCGTCCTCGCGGCCGAAGTGGCCGTAGGCGGCGGTCTTCGCGTAGATCGGCCGGCGCAGGTCGAGGTCCCGGAGGATGGCGGCCGGCCGCAGGTCGAAGTGCTCTTCGACGAGCTCCTCGATTCGCGGAACGGGGATCGCCTCGGTTCCGAACGTGTCGACGAGCACCGAGAGCGGGCGCGCGACGCCGATCGCGTACGCGACCTGGATCTGGCAGCGCTCGGCGAGGCCGGCCGCGACGACGTTCTTCGCCACCCAGCGCGCCGCGTACGCCGCAGAGCGGTCGACCTTCGTCGGATCCTTGCCCGAGAAGGCGCCCCCGCCGTGCGGAGCCGCGCCGCCGTACGTGTCGACGATGATCTTCCTTCCGGTCAGGCCGGTATCGCCCATCGGGCCGCCGATCACGAACTTGCCGGTCGGATTGCAGTAGACGAAGTCGCGGTCGTGCTCGAGGCGGCGCTCGTCGTAGAGTTCCCGCGGCAGGATCGGCTCGATCACGTGCTCGATCAGATCCGGCTTGAGCAGCGTCTCGACGTCGAGGCCGTCGCGGTGCTGCGTCGAGATGAGCACGCGCTCGATCTCCACCGGCCGCTGACGGCCGTGCTCGTCGATCTCGTAGCGGACGGTCACCTGCGTCTTGCCGTCGGGTCGCAGGTACGGAAGGATGTCCGCCTTCCGCACCTCGGCGAGCCGTCGCGCGAGCCGGTGCGCCAGCATGATGGGCAGCGGCATCAGCTCGTCCGTCTCGTTCGACGCGTAGCCGAACATCATCCCCTGGTCGCCCGCCCCGGCGCCGTCGAGCGGGTCGCTGTCGCCGCGCTGCTCCTCGTAGGAGTGGTCGACTCCCTGCGCGATGTCGGGCGACTGCTCGTCGATCGCGACGACCACGCCGCACGTCTCGGCGTCGAAGCCGAACTTCGCGCGCGTGTAGCCGATCTCCCGGATCCGTGCGCGGACGAGACTCGGGATGTCCACGTACGTCTCGGTCGTGATCTCGCCGGCGACGACCGCGAGCCCGGTCGTGATCAGCGTCTCGCACGCGACGCGTCCGTGGCGATCGTCGGCGAGCACGGCGTCGAGGACGGAGTCGGAGATCTGGTCGGCGATCTTGTCGGGATGCCCCTCGGTGACGGATTCCGAGGTGAAGGAAAAGGAGCGACTCCTCATGGCGGCAGGCTAGCCAACGCGGGCTCACTCCTCGGTTGGTTCGCGTCCCATGAGGCCGGCGGCCAGGTCGGTGAGGCTCTGGCCGGAGAGGACCGCGCAGACGCCTTCGGTGATCGGCAGCTCGACGCCGAGCCGGTGCGAGAGGTCGCGCAGGATCGGCGCCGTCGTGAGGCCCTCCACCGTCTGGCCGATCTCGGCGACCGCCTGTTCCGGCGTCATTCCCTGGGCGATCAGCTCGCCGGCGTGGCGGTTGCGGGTCTTCGTGCTGGAGCAGCTGACGACGAGATCGCCGATGCCGGCCAGGCCGGCGAACGTCTCCGGTCTCGCGCCAGCGGCCTCGCCCAGCCGCGTCATCTCCGCGAGCCCGCGCGCGATGAGCGACGCCTTGGCGTTGTCGCCGAGCCCGAGGCCGTCGACGCCGCCGGCCGCGAGGGCGATCACGTTTTTCGCGGCAGCGCACAGCTCGACCCCGACGAGGTCGGGGTTGACGTAGGCGCGGAAAACGTTCGAGTTGACCGCGTGCTGGAGCTGGCCGGCGAGGAAGCCGTCCTCGCTCGCGATCACCGCGGCCGTCGGCAATCCCGCCGCGATCTCTTCGGCGATGTTCGGGCCGGAGAGCACGGCCACCGAACGGTCGCCGACGCGCGTAGAGAGCCGCTCACCGGTTTCGGGGTCGAGGCCCTTGACGAGGCTGAGCACCGGCGCGTCGCCCGGAAGCGCCGCGACGACGCTCGCAAAGGCCCGGCTCGGCACCGCGGCGGCGACGACGTCGACGTCGCCGGGAGCTTCCGCGAGCGCCACGGCTTCGGCAGCGCCGAGGTCGACGCTCTGCAGGTAGCGCGGATTCCGGCCGCTGCTCGCGATCGCCTCGGCCTGCTCGCGCGAGCGGCACGCGAGCACGACGTCGTGGCCGCGTTCGAGCAGGACGCGCGTGAACGCAGTGCCCCACGACCCCGCGCCGACCACGAGAAAGCGCATCCTCAGGATCGTTTCACGAAGTCGATCGAGACCGGGACGCCCTCGAGGCCGAAGCGTTCGCGCAGCCGGTTCTCGACCCAGTAGCCGTAGTCGCGCGTGACGAGCCCGGGGTCGTTGACGAAGACGCGGAAACGCGGCGGGCGGACCCGGATCTGCGCCCCGTAGAGGAGGTTGAGCCGACGGCCGCGCGGCCCGCTCGGCGGCTGTCGCGCCGCGCGCAGCTCCGCGAACGCGCGATTGAGCTCCGGCGTCGGGATCCGGGCGGCGTGCCGGTCGAACAGCTCGGCCACCCCGTCGAGCAGCCGCTCGAGGCCGCGGCCCGTATGTGACGAGACGGCGACGAACGGCGGCCGCTGGCGGAGGCGCCGGCGCAGCTCGCCGCGGACGTCCTCGACGTCGATCGTCGTCGCATCCCATTTCGAGAGGACGACGAGCGTCGAGCAGTCGGCGTGCCGGGCGACGTCCGCGACGGCGATGTCCTGCTCCACGATCCCCTCCGAGGAGTCGATCAAAACGAGCGCGACGTCGGCGCGTTCCGCGGCCTCGAGCGCGCGCAGCTCGGAGTAGTACTCGATGCCTCGCCGGTGCCGCCGCTTGCGGCGCAGACCGGCCGTATCGATCAGGACGAACGTCCGCTCGCCGCGCTCGAGCACCGTGTCGACGGCGTCGCGCGTCGTCCCGGGGATCTCGCTCACGATCAGCCGCTCCCGGCCGAGGAGGGCGTTGACGAGGCTCGACTTGCCGACGTTCGGCCGGCCGAGGATCGCGACCCGGATCGCCTCGTCGGGCAGAGGCGGGCGGCCGGCGGGCGCGAGTCGCTCGAGCTCGGCGATCACCCGGTCGAGCAGGTCGCCGCTGCCCGTCCCGTGCAGGCCCGAGATCGGGATCGGGTCGCCGAGCCCCAGCCTGTGCAGCTCGAGCGCGAACGGCTCCTGGCTCGGATCGTCGATCTTGTTCGCGAGGACGAGCACCGGCTTCTTCGTCTCGCGGAGGATCTGGGCGACCTCCTCGTCGCCCGGCGTGACGCCGGCGCGCGCGTCGACGACGAAGAGCACGAGGTCCGCCTCGGCCACCGCCTCGTGCGCCTGCTGCGCGATCGCACGCGTCAGCGGCGCCGGATCGGCGATGTCGACGCCGCCGGTGTCGACGAGCACGAACCGCTTCCCCGTCCACTCGCAGACGAGCTCCTTCCGGTCGCGGGTCACGCCCGGGGATTCGTGGACGACCGCGGCACGCGACTCCGTCAGCCGGTTGACGAGCGTCGACTTGCCGACGTTCGGGAAGCCGATGATCGCCACGGCCCCGAGCAACGGAGGAGGCGGCGGCGCGGACAGCTCGCCCGGGTCGATCTCTTCCGTGCCGGTCACCCGGGAAGCGTGACCGGTGCGGCGTCTTCCCGCGCCGGCGGGACCGCGAAGCGCGGCCTTCCGGCCTCGTGCAGGTCGCGCAGCCAGCTCCAGAGGCGGTGAAGCTCCTGTTCGATCTGCTCCGACGCCTCGCGGTAGCCCTTGCCGCCGCGCGGCAGCCCGTCGAAGCGCATCGGCTCGCCCCACGCGAGCGAGACCGGCGCGAAGTTGCCCAGCCGCCAGTGCTGCGAGCCGTGGACGGCGGCGCAGACCACCGGAACATCCTCCTGCAGCGCGACCATCGCGGCGCCCGGCTGCACGTGCCCGGGCACGCCGCTCCGCTGCCGCGTTCCCTCGACGAAGACGGCGAGGGCGCCGCCCTCCCGCACGACCTCCCGCATCCTGCGCACCGCGTCCCGGTCGGACTCGCCGCGCCGCACCGAGAGCGTGCCGAAGCCGCGGATGATCTGCCCGAGCCCCGGCACGCCGTGTGCCTCGACCTTGGCGAGGAAGTTGAGATGGCGGCCGGCGACGTACCCGACGCACGGGATGTCGATCCAGCTGAAGTGGTTGAACGCGAGGACGACTCCGCCTGTGCGCGGGACCCGGTCGGTGCCGTACGAGCGGAGCCGCGTCGCGACCGCGGCCGGGAAGCCGAGCACCGGCCTGCCGAACGTCCAGACGAGGTCCTCCGACTTCACGCCGCGGGCGAGCGCTCGTCGACGAGCGCCTCGATCCGGTCGACGACATCCTCGACCTCGAGGCTCGTCGTGTCGATCTCGGTCGCGTCGGCCGCCGGCTGCATCCGCGCCGCGTCGCTCTCGTCCCGGAGACGCAGGTCGGTGGCGAGCGCGTCGGCGCCGATGCCGGGCCGCTCGGCCACGCGCCGCTTCGCCCGCTCTTCGCGGTCGGCGACGAGGAACACCTTCACCTCGGCGTCGGGAGCGACGACGGTTCCGATGTCGCGTCCCTCGATCACGACGTCGCCGTCACGCCCGAGCTCGCGCTGCCGCTCGCGCATCACCTCGCGCACGGCCGGATGACGCGCCACGACGGGAACCATCCGGTCGACGCGGGTCTCGCGGATCGAGGACGTGACGTCCGTGCCGCCGATCCAGACGCGATCCTCGTCGGAGAAGAGGACCGGGTACTCGCGCGCGAGCTCGGCCAGTCCCTGGGCGTTGCCGAGATCCAGGCCGCGTTGCATCGCGAGCCAGGTGAGCGCCCGGTACATCGCGCCCGTGTCGAGGTAGCGGAAGCCGAGGCGCTCCGCGAGCGCCCGCGCCACCGTGCTCTTCCCCGCGCCTGCGGGCCCGTCGATCGCCACCACCATCGCGTCTAACGCCTCGTCACCGAATCCAGGAGCTCGTAGAAGCCGGGGAAGCTTATAGCGGCCGTGTCGGCGCCCTCGATCGCGACGCCCTCGCGCGAGGCGAGGCCCGCGACGGCGCCGAGCATCGCGATGCGGTGGTCGCCGCGGGCGTCGACCCGGCCGCCCCGCAGACGGGCCGGGACGCCGGTGACCGTCCAGCCGTCGGGCTGCGAGCGGATCCTGGCGCCGAGCGGACGGAGGCCGTCGGTCACGGCCTCGATGCGGTCAGTCTCCTTCACGCGCAGCTCGCCGGCACCGGAGACGCGCGTCTCGCCGCGCGCGTGTGACGCGAGGAGTGCGAGCAACGGCAGCTCGTCGACGAGGCCCGGCACCTCGCCGGCGGCGACCTCCGTGGCGATGAGCTCCCCCGGCTGCACCTGCACCGACGCGACCGGCTCGCCACCCACGCGCCGCCGCTCGAAGACGGAGACGCGCGCGCCCATCCGCTCGAGCACGTCGAGCAGGCCGGTGCGGCGCGGATTGACGCCGAGGTCGTGGATCGTGAGGTCGCTGCCCGGCACGAGCGCGGCGGCCACGAGCAGCGGCGCGGCGGAGGAGAAGTCCCCCGGCACGACGACCTCCTCGAGCCGCAGCGAGCCGGCGGGCTCGACGGTCACCGAGTGCCCCCTCCGTCGCACGCGTGCGCCCGCGGCCTCGAGCATCCGCTCCGTGTGGTCGCGCGTCTGGATCCGCTCGACGACCGTGGTCGGCCCTTCCGCGTTGAGGCCGGCGAGGAGGATCGCCGACTTCACCTGAGCGCTCGCCACCTCGGGCTCGATCTCGATCCCGCGCAGCGCGCCCGAGCCGCGGACGACGAGCGGCGCATGCCCGTCGGTCGTCTCGACGTCTGCCCCCATCCGTCGCAGCGGCGCCGCGACCCGTTCCATCGGTCTCGGTGTCAGGGACTCGTCCCCCGTCAGCGTGAACTCGCCCTCCTGTCCCGCGAGGACGCCGGTGAGGAGCCGCATGAGCGTGCCGGCGTTGCGGCAGTCGACGCTGCCGGGACGCAGGCCGCGGAGCCCGACTCCCCGCACGGCGAGCTCCTCCTCGCCGACGTCCTCGATCTCGGCGCCGAGCGCGCGCACGGCGTCCACACTCGCCTGCGTGTCGCCCGAGCGGCCGAAGCCGAGCACACGCGTCTCCCCCTCGCCGAGCGCGCCGATCAGGACGGCGCGGTGCGAGATGGACTTGTCCCCGGGCACGATGACGTGCCCGACAAGGGAAGTGGCCGGCTCGATCCTCAACCGATCGTGCGGCCCATGAGGGACGCGAGCGCGCGGATCTCGTCGGAGAAGTCGCGGAACTCGGAGGTCGGGATCTGCTGTGCGGCGTCGCACAGTGCCTCCTCCGGCCGGGGGTGCACCTCGACGATGATCCCGTCGGCGCCGGCCGCGACGGCTGCGCGCGCGAGCGGCAGGACGAGGTCGCGCCGGCCGGCCGGATGGGACGGGTCGACGATGACGGGCAGGTGCGTCTCCTGCTTCAGCACGGGGATCGCGCCGATGTCGAGCGTGAACCGAGTGGCCGTCTCGAACGTCTTGATCCCGCGCTCGCAGAGGATCACCTCGGAGTTCCCCTCCTTGACGATGTACTCCGCCGCCATCAGCAGGTCCTCGACCGTCGAGGAGAGGCCGCGTTTGAGCAGGACGGGCTTCGGGGTGCGGCCGACCTCGGAGAGCAGCGAGAAGTTCGACATGTTGCGGGCGCCGATCTGGATCACGTCCGCCGCCCCGACGACCGACTCGACGTGGCGCGGATCCATGAGCTCCGTCACGAGCGGCAGCCCCGTCTCCTCGCGCGCCTCCTTGAGGATCTCGAGCGCCTCGTCCCCCAGCCCCTGGAAGGCGTACGGCGAGGTACGCGGCTTGAAGGCGCCCCCGCGCAGCATCGTCACGCCCTCGGCGGCGACGGCTCGCGCGGTCTCGAGCGTCTGTTCCCGTGTCTCGACCGTGCACGGGCCCGCGATGAAGCCGAAGTAGCCGTCGCCGATGCGGCGGCCGCGCGCCTCGATCACCGTGGGATCCGGGGAGAGCTCGCGCGAGACGAGCTTGTACGGCTTGAGAATCGGCAGCACCTGCTCGACGCCCGCAAAGCCCTCGAGCGGCAGCGTCGCGAGCAACTCCCGTTCGCCGATCGCGCCGATCACGGTCGCCTCGCGGCCGGGCGTGACGAGCGCCGAGCAGCCTGCCTCGTCGAGCCGCGCGACGACTTCGTCCACCTGCTCCTGCGTGGCGCTCGCGCCCATCACGATCAGCAGCTCGGGGGCGCCTGTGACAGCCATCGGAACAGCTTAGGCAGAATCACCCTCCATGGCCGACGAGCCCCGCATCTTCTCCGGCATCCAGGCAACCGGCCGAAAGACGCTGGGGAACTACTCGGGCGGCTTCCGTCAGTACGCCGCGACGCAAGAACAGGGCGACGGCTTCTTCTGCATCGTCGATCTCCACTCGATCACCGTCGAGTACGACCCTCGGGACTTCCACGAGTCCACGCTCGACGTGGCGGCACTCCTGTTCGCGACAGGCCTGGATGCCGAGCGCTCGACGATCTTCGCTCAGAGCCACGTCACGGCCCATGCCGAGGCGGCTTGGCTGCTGAGCGCGGTGACGAGCTACGGGCAGCTCGGACGGATGACGCAGTTCAAGGAGAAGGCCGATGCCCATGAGTTCGTCTCGGCCGGGCTCTTCACGTATCCGGTGCTGATGGCCGGCGACATCCTCCTCTACCGGACAGACATCGTCCCGATCGGCGACGACCAACGTCAGCATCTCGAGCTGACGCGGGACATCGCCGAACGCTTCAACTACCGCTACGGCGAGACCTTCACGATCCCCCAGGGCGTCTTTCCAGAGGTCGGTGGGCGCGTGATGGATCTGCAGGAGCCGGCCAAGAAGATGTCGACCACGCTCTCGACCGAGCAAGGTGCCGTGTACATCACGGACGAGTCCGACGTGATCCGGAAGAAGTTCAAGACGGCGGTCACCGATTCGGAGAAGGAGATCCGCCACGATCCGGAAGCAAAGGCGGGCATCTCGAACCTCCTCGAGATCATGTCCGTCGCGACGGCGGAGCCGGTCGCCGAGCTCGAGCGCCGCTTCGACGGCTCCGGCTACGGCGACTTCAAGGAGGCCGTCGGCGAGGCCGTCGTCGCGCTCCTCGCCCCGATTCAGGAGCGCTACCGCGAGCTCCGGGCCGACGAGCGGGAGCTGCAGCGGCTGCTCGCGGTCGGGGCCGAGAAGGCGCGGCGGGCGAGCGAGCCGACGCTCGAGGCGATGTACGAGCGGATGGGCTTCGTGAAGGCCGAGGCGGGCCGCCTTTTCGGGGCGGCCCGCCCACGTGGCCTCTAGCGCGCTAGCCCTGTCCGGCTAGGGCGTTCGCCTGCGCCAGGACGCCCTCGCAGCTCTCGAGGTCGTCGGCGCCGGGGATCGGGTGGTTGTCGAACTCGGCGGCGAACAGGTCTCCCTTGATCTTGGTCGCCAGCGCATCACGAGCCGCGCCGAGCGACTTGATCTCGCCGAGCACCGAGTCGTACGTCGAGTCGTCGCTGCTCGAGCCCGTCTTCAGGGCTGCCGTGTCGGCCAGGATCAGATCCGTGCCGAACACGCCGACGCTGGCGTCGAGCTGCTTGTAGCAGACGGCGAGCCTCTCGTACTTCCGTTGGCCGGACTTGTCGGGCGGGTTGGTGAGGTCCTCGACGAGGACGCGCCCGTCTCCGACGTAGTCGTCCTTCAGCCCGACGAGCGAGAGCAGCGTCGGACGCAGATCCGTCTCGTCCCCCCACGTGCCGGGATCGGCGATCTGCGTCACCAGCTTCGGGTCGGAGTTGGCGCCGTCGGCCGAGCTCGGGCCGGCTGCGGCGCTGCGGCCGTCGACGCCCTTGTTCGCGACGCCCGGGCCGACGAGACCGAGCCACGTGTTGTCGATCTCGGGCGCGTAGTAGCCGTGATCCCACGCGAACCCGTTGCTGACGAAGCTGCACGCTGTGGCAGCCGTCCCCGGGGTCGCCGACGGGCAGCCGTCGACGCTGCTCCGCGTGTCCTGCGTCCCCGAGGTCAGGAAGAAGTCGCCCTTCGGGAAGACAGTGAAGGACGGCGTCCGGTTCGGGTCGGCGTTGACGAAGTGCAGGAGTTGCTCGACCGCCGGATCGACCTCGTACTGCGCGACGTTCTCGGTCGCGTTGTCGTACGTGTCGAACGCCTGGGCACTGCCGAAGTCCCGCTCGAGCTGCCGGGTCGTCGGATCCGTCGGCCCGGGATTCCCGGTGATGAAGACGGAGTTGCCCTGCGGCTCGTCGTAGAACGGCGTGGTGTTGCCGAGCTGATGCTGCAGCAGCCCGTGGATGTCGATCTGCTGCTCGCCGATCAGCGGCGTGGCGCCGGCCGCCGACGCATACGAGCACGTGTAAGCGCTCGTGCCCGGGTCGCCGGTACAGCTCGGCTGGACGGTGCGGCCGACGTTCGCGCCGGCGAAGTGGTCACCCTCCTCGGCACTGAACATGAACACCGTGTTCGACGGGTCGATACCGTCGTCGGAGAGTCGCTGGAAGAACTTCGCGAACGCGGCGTTGTACGAGGCCAGCGTCGCCTTGTAACAGGGATCGGCAGGGCCCTCCGCCGCGGTACTGCTGCTGCTCGGGTTCGTGCAGCCGGTTTGACTGAAACCCTTCCGCTCGTGGGCGTCCGAGATGTAGCCGTAAACGACGGGCACGCCCGTTTCCAGCATGTCCGCCGTGTAGGCCAGGGTCTGTGATGCGCTGATCGGCCCGAAGCCCGGGAAGCCCGGCTTGTGGATGAACGAGTCGGTCATCGTGACGCCGTTCAGATCGGTCAGGTTCCCCTGCGAATCGAGAACCGGGTAGCTGTGACCATTGGCCACGTGGTCGTCGCCCGAGTTCGCAGCGGCGGCGAGCTGCGGCGTGAGGTACTTGCTGCCGAAGAGCGCCTGGAAGTTCTGGTAGCCGCCAGGCTCGTCGGGAAGCGAGTCCGAGACCGCGGTGTGCGACGGCGTCGTCTGGCCGAACTTGACCGCCTGTGCGTCCGCGCAGAAAGGCGCGTCCTGCGCGCAGTGAACGCCGAGACCGACGTAGTCGTTCGTCTCCTGGTCCTTGAAGGAGTCCGGATCGGCGTTCAGTTGCTGCACTTCCGGCGAGTCGGCGCCGAAGAAGTTCGCCAGGTCCGGGTTCGTGTTCTCGAGCACCATGTTCGCGGTCGAGACGTCGCCGACGTTGCACCCCGCGCGTGTGAAAGGCACCCACGGGGCGGGCGGCGTCGAGGGCGGCGAGCCGGCCGCGGGAACCTTCGGCGAATAGGGCATGTTCGGGAACTGGTCGACGCCGTACGTGCTCGTCCAGTACGCGAACGACGAGTGCGGGACGACCGAGCCGTCCGAGAGGTAGGTCTCGTAGGTGTTCGTGAGGCCCTGGCCGTGCCGGTCGCCGTAGAGGCCGGTATAGCCCGTCAGCGAGTCGTCGGCCGTGTGGGCGATCAGCGGCGTATGCATGTTCGAGAGCAGCGTGCCGTGGTCGGTGATGAAGTCGTGGAGCGCCGGCATCTGCTCGAGGTCGGACAGCACGTTCGGGTTGTCCCGGTTGTAGTGCGTGTTGTCGAACAGGATCTCGACGACGTGCTTGACGCCGTTGCCGAGCCGGCACGACGACGTGGTCGGTGCGCTCTTCGCGGCGGCGCTGGGTGCGGCGGCACCGAGCGTCGCGGTGACCGCCGCCACGGCGACGACCGCGACTACCGAAGCCGCGAGCGCGGCTTTCCTGATTCCCCTGTTCATTCGTCCCCCCTAGGTCGAGTGCAACAGTCGCCCCGACGCTACTACTTGGCAGGGGGAGGCTGCCGGCGGGAACGCGAGTTGTCACTCCCCGAGCCTCGCGCCGACGCTTCCCTGAGCGCTTCGACCTCGGCGGGGTCGAGCTCGCGCCACGCGCCGGGCTCGATCCCCTCCAGCGTCAGGTCGGCGTACGCGCTTCGGCGCAGCCGCGTCACGGGATGGCCGACGGCGGCGAGCATCCTCTTGACCTGGTGCTTCCGTCCCTCGTGGAGGACGAGCTCGACGCGACCGCGCCCGAGGCGGCGAGCGCGCGCCGGAGCGGTGGTGCCGTCGTCGAGCTCGACGCCGTCGCGCAGTCGCCGCAGCGCGTCCTCGTCCGGGTCGCCCTCGACCTCGGCGACGTACGTCTTCTCGACGCCGTAGCGCGGGTGGGCGAGCCGGTGCGCGAGCGGCCCGTCGTTCGTGAGCAAGAGCGCCCCCGTTGTGTCGGCGTCGAGCCGTCCCACCGGGACCACTCGCGGCTCGTCCGACACGAGCTGGACGACCGTCGGCCGCCCGCGCGGGTCTCGAGCCGTCGTGAGGACGCCGGCCGGCTTGTGGAGGAGGACGTAGCGGAGCCGCTGCCGCTCCACGCCTTTCCCGTCGACGGCGACACGGTCGCGCGCTCCGACGTCGGTGTTGAGCTGCCCCGGCTCGCCGTTGACCGTGACCCGGCCGGCCTTGATCAGCTCGTCGGCACGCCTGCGCGAGGCCACTCCGGCGCGCGCGAGAAACGCATTCAGGCGCATCCTGAGAAGATAAGCGCGTGCCGCACTACATCTCGCTGATCCGCTGGACCTCGCAGGGGCGGATGGGTCTGCCGGCCTGGCGCGACCGGGTCGAGGACGGCGAGCGGGAGATCGAGGAGGCCGGCGGCCGGCTCGTCGGCGTCTGGGTGACGCTCGGGCGCTACGACGTGGTCGAGGTCTTCGAGGCTCCCGACGACGACACGGCCCTCGAGATCGTCACGAAGCTCAGCCACCACGGCGCCGAGCAGACCGAGACGCTGCGCGCGTTCACCCGCGACGAGGCCGAGAACATCATCAAGAAGCTCTAGGCCCAGGCTCGTCCGGTCACGTTCGGAATCTGGTACCGGACATGGCGCATCTGGACGCTGTCCGGCGTGGCCAGATCGGCTCCGTTCACAGAATCGGCGGCCGGGCCGAAGTGCACATCAAGCCTCTAGGCGGAGCGCTTCTCGGCGACGGCGTGCAGGCGGTCGCGGATCTCGGCTGCGTCGGCTCCGACGTCGTCGAGACGCGGCAGCTCCGAGAGGCTCTCCAGCCCGAACACGCGCTCGAATAGCGGCGTCGTGCGATAGCGGACGGCTCCACCGGCGCCGTTGTCGCGCCCGGCCTCGTTGATCAGGCCGCGTTCCAGGAGGTTCGCGACGGCCGACTCGGCGGCGACACCCCGGATCCGGGCGATGTCCGGCCGCGAGCACGGGCCGAGATACGCCACGATCGCGAGCGTCTCGAGCGCGGCCGGGGAAAGATTGCGCTGGGCCGGCCGCTCGAAGAGGCGCGCACACGCAGCTGCTTCCTCCCGCCCGGCGCGGAACGCCCAGCCGCCGGCGACGTGCTCGAGCACGATGCCGCTCCGGCCGTCGGCGAAGCGCTCGGCGACGAGGCGCAGCGCGTCCTCGACCCGCTCGGTATCGTCCTCCGACGCGGCGGCGAGCTCCTCGGCGGACAGCGGGGCCGAGGCGACGACGAGCAACGCCTCGAGCGTCCGCGCGAGCTTGTCGAGCGGGTCTGTCGGGATCAGGCGGAGCGGACGGTCCATGCAGCGGTCCTTTCCTGTTGAGCGGTCTTCTCCTGCGCCATCCTGGTGATGCGAATCGGTGCGAACGGCGCGGCCTGGTCGATCGCGAGCTCGCCGGCGCGGCGGAGCTCGAGCACCGCGAGGAAGGCCGAGGCCTGCTCGAGTCGCGTGAGCCCCCCGACCTCGGTCTCGAAGTCGAAGCGCGAGCGCCTGGTGAGCAGCGCGCGAAAGCGTTCGAGGAACTGCGACACCGGGGGAAAGCGCAAGGCCATGTGCGAGAGGGACACGTCCGCCGGCTCCTCGGCGAGCAGGCGGAGAGCGCCGGCCAGTCCCGCCGGATCCTGCGGCGCGAGCGGCGTCTCGGCCTTCGGCGTAAGCGGCGCCGGGCCGACGCGGAAGAAGCGGCCGCCCTCCGACAGGAGGCGCTCGCGCAGCCACGCAGCCGCCTCTTTCGCGCGCCGATACTCCGCGAGTCGCCGTGCGAGCTCCTCCGCCGCCTCCTCCGGCTCGAGCTCCGCGAGCTCGGCCGATTCGCCGGGAAAGAGCGCGCGCGCCTTCAGCTCGAGGAGCGCGGCGATCAGGACGAGGAACTCCCCGCATGCCTCGAGGTCGAGCTCCTCCCGCTCGGCGAGGCGCTCGAGGAAGGCGGTGACGATGCCCGCGAGGTCGACGTCGCGCAGGTCGAGCTCCTCCTTGAGGACGAGCGCGAGCAGCAGGTCGAACGGCCCCTCGAACACGTCGAGGTCGAGCTCGAGCTCCCGGACGATCATCGGCCGGACCCTAGAGGCGTTACCGGACGCGGCCCTTGGGGACGGCCATGCGCGGGCCCGTCGGCACCGGGCGCGGCTTCGGCGCGGGCTTGTCGGACGGCTGCCGGAGGAACTGCCACCACACGAAGAACCCGACCGAGAGGAGCCAGACCCCGAGCGAGACCCAGAAGTTGACGCGCATGTGGAGGAAGTGGTTGGACGGGTCGATCCGCAGCACCTCCTCGAACGTGCGGAAGGTCGTGTACCACGCGACGTAGAGCGCGAAGAGCGCCGGCCGGCGCAGCGTGAAGCGACGGTCGATCCAGAGCAGGAAGCCGACGCCGACGACGTCCCAGACGAACTCGTAGAGGAAGGTCGGCTGGAACGTGGAGAAGTTCGAGTAGCCGTTGACCCGGTGCTCCGGGTCGATCTTCAGCCCCCACGGCAGGCTGGTCGGCTTGCCGTAGAGCTCCTGGTTCCAGTAGTTGCCCCAGCGGCCGATGCCCTGCGCGAGCAGGAGGCCCGGGGCGACCGCGTCCATCATCAGTCGGATGCTGTTGCCGGAGCGCCGCACGACCCACGCGCCCGCCGCGACGCCGGCCGGGATCGCACCCCAGATCCCGAGGCCGCCGTCCCAGACCGCGGCGAAGCCCCACCAGTGCTGGTGGATCGCCGGATCCTGGTTCCAGCTCGTGATGTCGTGGTAGAGACGCGCGCCGACGACGCCGGCGATGACGCCCCAGAGCGCGACGCGGAAGATGAGGTCCCAGTCGCCTCCCCAGCTCACCCAGCGGCGGCCGGTCAGCCAGATGCAGGCGGCGATGCCGAGCAGCAGCATGACGCCGTACATGTGCAGCGTCAGCGGCCCGAGGGTGAACGTGCCGTTCGAGGGAGACGGGATGGAGGCGAGGACGACGCCGGTCATTCCCGCTCACGGCGCCGGCAAAGCCGCCGCCTCCGCTCTTTGCTGAGCTCCGTCGGGCCTACGCTCATGACACCCATTGTGCCCGGAGGCGACGGACGCCGCTCGTCCGAGGAGCTCTAGCTCAGGATGCGAAGAGCGAGCTCGGGCGGGCAGCCGCGCTCGACGAGCGAGATCGCCTCGTGGAGGTCGACGTCGAACCGTGCCGCGAGCGCGACGGCGTCGTCGCCGGGGAAGCCCACACGCATGAGCTCCGCCGTCCGCCACCGCTCCACGCGGTCCAGTTCGGTCTCGATGATGTCGTGTGCCGCAGCCATCCGCAGTATCCGTCCTAACTTTCGGGATCCCGCTCGAGATGGATCTCCCCCTCCGGGGGGATCTTCACGCACTATTGGACGGCAGCTGCTCCCAGGAGGTGCCGCACCGACGCGAAGAAGTCGGGCTGCGGGTCGACGCGGTACTCGGGGCCGAGCTCCAGGAGTTTCGAGCCGAGCGAGGTGACGAGGTCGACGTATATGGGCGCCTCGCCCGGGAAGTCGCGGACGACTCCGGCGAGCTCGCGGATCACGCCGGCCGGGGCGCTCCGTGCGTCTACCTTGAGTCGCACCTCACGCCTTTCGGGCGTCGCCTCGAACGCCGCGACCTCGAGTGCTACGAGCTTCGTCTCCCCCTGCTGCTTGTGGTCGACGCGTCCCTTGACGACGAGGACGGCGTCGTCGACGAGCAGCCCGCGCGCGGCCGCGTACGTCGAGTTGAAGACGACGACCTCGACCGAGCCTGTCATGTCCTCGAGCTGGACGAACGCCATCGGCTCGCCCTTCTTCGTCGTCGTGGTGCGAACGCCGGAGACGATGCCGCCGGCGAGGACGGTTTCCCCCTCGCGCCGCCGCTCCAGCTCGGCGAGCGTGCAGTCGGTGCGCCGGCGCAGCTGGTCGCGGATCGCGCTGAGCGGATGCTCGGAGACGTACAGGCCGAGGCTCTCCTTCTCGAGCCGCAGGAGGTCGGCCTTCTCGAACTCGCCGTCCGGGATCGTCGCGTGGTGCCGGGACGACGTCGCGGGCGAGTCGCCGAGGTCGAAGATAGAGGCCTGCCCGAGCAGCCGGTCCTGCTGCTGCTTCTGGCCGTAGGAGAGCGCGTCCTCGAGCACGTGGAGCATCCCCTTGCGCGACGCGGCCGTCGAGTCGAACGCGCCGCAGCTCACGAGCGACTCGAGGGACCGCTTGTTCGCCACCGAGGGATCGACCCGCTCGGTGAAATCCCAGATCGAGGCGAACGGCCCGCCTTCCTCCCGCGCGGCGACGATCGCCCGGCACGTCGCCTCGCCGACGTTCTTCACGGCGTTGAGCCCGAAGCGGATCTTGCCCTCGACGACTGCGAAGTCGACCTGCGACTCGTTCACGTCGGGCGGCAGAACCTCGATCCCGAGCTCGTCGCAGGCGGCGACGTAGAACGGCACCTTGTCCTTCGTGTTCATGACCGAGGAGATGAGCGCCGCCATGTACTCGCGCGGGTGGTTGGCGCGCAGCCAGGCGGTTCGGTACGACGTGAGCGCATAGCAGGCGGCGTGCGACTTGTTGAAGGAGTAGTCCTGCGCCTGCTCCATGTCGGCCCAGAGCTGTCGCGCCACGCTCTCCGAGGTGCCGCTCGCGGCGCATCCCTCGAGGAACTTCGTCTTCAGGGACGCCATGAGGGCGTGGATCTTCTTGCCGATCGCCTTGCGGAGGTCGTCGGCTTCGGCGGGCGAGAAGCCGGCGATCTGCTTCGCGATCTCCATGTACTGCTCCTGGTAGATGCAGATCCCGTACGTGCCGCGCGTGATGGGCTCGAGCCGCGGGTCGGGGAACGTGACGCGCTCCTGGCCGTTCTTACGGCGCGCGTAGACCGGGATGTAGGCCATCGGGCCCGGCCGGTAGAGAGCGCCGATCGCGATCAGGTCGTCGAACTCCGTCGGCTTGATCTGGCGCAGGGCCTCGCGCATCCCGGAGCCTTCGAACTGGAAGACGCCGATCGACTCGCCGCGCGCGAGCATCTCGTACGTCTTCCGGTCGTCGAGCGGGATCGTCGAGATGTCGAGACCCGGGACGAGCGCCACCGCCTTGTCGATCACGTCGAGGTTGCGAAGGCCGAGGAAGTCGATCTTGAGCAAGCCGATCGCCTCGATCACGTTGCCGTCGAACTGCGTGACGATCTCCTGGTCGGCTCCCTTCTGCTGCACGGGAACGACGTTCGTGAGCGGCTCGGCGCCGATCACGACCGCGGCGGCGTGAATGCCGTCCTGACGGGTCAGCCCCTCGAGCGGCTGAGCGAGGTCGACGATCTCCTTCGCGACGGGATCGCTGTCGTAGGCCTGCTTCAGCTCCCCGCCCGGCTTCAGGCAGTCCGCAAGCGTCTGGCCGGGCCCCTCGGGGATGAGCTTCGCGATCCGGTCGACGACGCCGTAGGGGTGCTCGAGCACGCGGCCCGCGTCGCGCACGGCGGCGCGGGCGGCCATCGTCCCGAAGGTGATGATCTGCGCGACCCGGTCGCGGCCGTACTTCTCGCGCGCGTAGTTGATGACGCGCTCGCGACCCTCCACGGCGAAGTCGAGGTCCATGTCCGGCATCGACTTGCGCCCTGGGTTGAGCATGCGCTCGAACAGCAGGCCGTACACGATCGGGTCGACGTCGGTGATCTCGAGGCAGTAGGCGACGAGGCTGCCCGCGGACGAGCCGCGCCCCGGCCCGACGCTGACGCCGTTCCGCCGGGCGAAGCCGATGAGGTCCGCGACGATCAGGAAGTAGTCCGAAAAGCCCATCTCCTTGATCGTCTTCAGCTCGAACTTGAGACGCTCCCGGAGCTCCGGCGTGACGGTGCCGTAACGCTTCCCGGCTCCGGCCTCGACGAGCTCGACTAGGTACTCGAACGCGTCGCGGCCCTCGGGCGTGTCGAACTTCGGCAGGAGGATCCGGCCGAGCTCGATCTCCACGTTGCAGCGCTCGGCGACCTCGAGCGTCCGGCGCAGCGCCTCCTCGTGGCCGGGGAAGTCGGCGGCCATCTCCTCGGGCGTCTTGAAGAAGAACTGGTCGGTCTCGAAGCGCCAGCGGTTCGGGTTCTTGAGCGAGTCGCCGGATTGGATGCAGAGGAGCGCCTCGTGCGACTGCGCGTCCTCGTGGCGCAGGTAGTGGACGTCGCCGGTCGCAACGAGCGGCAGGCCGCGCTTCTCGGCGAGCGCGGCGAGCTGCGGGTTGATCCGCTGCTGGACGTCGAGGTGCGCGTTCTGCAGCTCGACGTAGACCTGGTCGCGCCCGAAGACCTGCTCGAGCCGCTCGAGCTCTGCCTCGGCGTCGGTCGCGCGGTTTTCCTCGAGCGCCTTGCAGACGCGCCCGGAGAGGCAGCCCGAGAGAGCGATCAGGCCCGCGCCGTGGCGCTCGAGCAGCTCCCAGTCGACGCGCGGCTTGTAGTAGTAGCCCTCGAGATAGCCGAGGGAGGAGAGCTTGATCAGGTTGCCGTAGCCCTCGTTCGTCTCGGCGAGGAGCGTGAGGTGCGCGTAGCCCTTCTGCTGCGCGTGCCGGTCGTCGGCGACGTAGACCTCGCAGCCGAGCACCGGCTTGACTCCCTCGTTCCGAGCGGCCTTGAAGAGGTCGACCGCGCCCGCGAGCGAGCCGTGATCGGTGAGCGAGACGGCCGGCATCTCGAGCTCGGCGGCGCGCTTCGCGAGGTCCGGAATCCGGCACGCGCCGTCGAGGATCGAGTACTCGGAGTGGACGTGGAGGTGGACGAACGGCGCTTCGGGCACGGGAGTCCGATCGTAGAGATTCGGGGGGACGGTGCCGGCGGCCCTCCGCTTACTTGCGGAAGAGGACTCCCTGCCGCGGGTCGGCGTAGAGGCCCCAGCCTAGAACGCCGGTCCTGCGACACTCCGATCGTGAGCCGGCGTCGCCTCGTTCCGCTCGCTCTGGTGGTGACGGTGCTCCTCGCGGTCGTCGCGATCGCGGCGCGCGGACATCCGCTCGGCAAGGACGGCGGTGGGGGCGGCGGCCTGCCCCCGTCGTTCTGGAGCTTCGTCTTCACGACGTTCCTCATCGTCGAGCTCCTGCTCGTGGTCGCTGCCGTCGTAGGTCTCTTCCTCTTCCGCCGCGAGCGGGTGTACGTCGCGCGCTACCAGCCTCGAACGCTCCGCACGCTCCTCATCATCATCCTCGGCGCCGCGTTCCTGACGTTCGTCGCGCGTCACATCGACCTGCACCGACTTCATGCCGCCGGGTCGTCCACGACGACGACGCCACGTCCGCTCACCACCGGAAAGAACCAGAAGCCGCGGCCGCCCGTGCACGTGCACTTCCAGTGGGAGGAGCTCGTGATCGTCCTCGTCGTCCTGCTCGCGCTCGGTGTCGGCGCCTGGGTCACGCGCAAGCGCCTCGGTCCGGGAACGCGGCTGCACGGCCCCACTCCCGAGACGCTCGCGGCGGCGCTCGACGAGTCGCTCGACGACCTGCGGAACGACCCCGATCTGCGGCGCGCGATCATCGCGGCCTACGCCCGGATGGAGATCGCGCTCGCCGCTGCGGGGATTGCGCGCCATCCCGCGGAGGCGCCGCTCGAGTACGTCGAGCGCGCCCTCCTCACCCTCGACGCGAGCGCGTCCGCCGTCCGCCGTCTCACGGATCTCTTCGAATGGGCTAGGTTCAGCCACCATGAGCCGGAACCGTCGATGAGGGACGAGGCGATCGACGCGCTCGTCGCCGTGCGCGACGAGCTGCGCGCCTCTGTGCCGGCGCCGGCATGAGCTTCAGACGTCTGATCCTGCCGTCGCTCGCCGCGACCGCCGCGCTCGTGGTCCTGCTCGCGCTCTCGGCGCTCTCGACATCCCGTGCGCTCGCGATCTGGATCGTGCTCGTCGCGGCTCTGGTGCTCCTCCTCCTCGTCCGCCAGTCGCGCGATGTCCGCGGGGTGCGGACCCGCTTCGAGGCGGCCCTGCGCCGTACCACGACGCCGGCGCCGCGGCCGGTCGAGCTCCTCCGGGTGGAGCGCGACCTCGAGCTCGGCATCGCGGGTGCCGGCCACGCGCGACACCGGCTCTTGCCGATGCTGCGGGAGGCGGCGGCAGCGCGGCTCGCCTCGCGCCACGGAATCGAGCTCGAGCGACGGCCAGAAGCGGCACGGGAGCTGCTCGGCGAGGACGCGTGGGAGCTGCTGCGCCCCGATCGTCCTGAGCCGGCGGACCGGTTCGACCCCGGCGTGCCGCGCGACCGCGTTGCCGCCGCGATAGAGCGGGTGGAGTCGCTGTGAGCGCAGGCTCGACGGAGCTCACCAGCGAGCGGAGGCGCCGACATGTGCGGCGCCGGAGCGGGAAATGACCGCCCTCGCCGAGCTGCGGGAGCGCGCCGAGCAGATCCTCGCGGAGGTGGAGAAGGCGGTCGTCGGCAAGCGCGGCCCGCTCGAGTTGATCCTGCTCGCGCTGCTGAGCGACGGCCACGTGCTGCTCGAGGACTACCCGGGACTCGCCAAGACGCTGATCGCCCGCTCGTTCGCCCAGGCGACCTCCCTCCGCTTCGCGCGCATCCAGTTCACGCCGGACCTGATGCCGGGCGACGTGACCGGCTCGCAGATCTTCGATCAGCGGACGACGGAGTTCGTCTTCCGCCCCGGCCCCGTCTTCGCGAATCTCCTGCTCTCGGACGAGATCAACCGCGCCCCGCCGAAGACGCAGGCGGCGCTCCTCGAGGCGATGCAGGAGCGCCAGGTGACGATCGACAACACGACGCACCGGCTCGAACCGCCGTTCCTCGTGCTCGCGACGCAGAACCCGATCGAGTACGAGGGGACGTATCCGTTGCCAGAGGCGCAGCTCGACCGGTTCCTCGTCCGCATCTCGGTCGGCTACCCGGAACGCGACGACGAGATCGAGATGCTAGAGCGCCGCCTTCAGCGTGGCGTCGACGACGTGGAGCTCGAGCCGGTGATCGACGGGCCGACGCTCGTGGAGCTGCAGCGCTCGCTCGAGCAGGTGCACGTCTCGGATGCGATCGAGGGCTACGTCGTCGACCTCGTGACGGCGACGCGCGAGTCGCGGCGGCTCGCGGTGGGCGCGAGCCCGCGCGGCAGCATCGCCCTGCTCAAGCTCTCGCGTGCGAAGGCGGCGCTCTCGGGTCGCGACTTCGTCACGCCCGAGGACGTGAAAGCGGTTGCCGTGCCGGCGCTCGCGCACCGGCTGATGGTGCGGCCGGAGCTCTGGGTGCAGCGCCTCCGCGGCGAGGACGTCGTGGCGGAGGCGCTCGAGACCGTGCCTACCCCGCCCGCGGAGGACAGCGGCCTCCGCGCAGCGGAAGCGTGACCGGCTTCA
This sequence comes from Thermoleophilia bacterium, assembly GCA_025933895.1. Lineage (GTDB taxonomy): Bacteria > Actinomycetota > Thermoleophilia > Gaiellales > Gaiellaceae > Palsa-739. Next base: position 5,546 of record JAICZB010000006.1, on the reverse strand, counting down.
CGTCCTGGCGCCTCCCCGCCTACGCGTCACTCGCCGCGGCGGGGCTCGTCGCGGGGCTCGCGTTCGGACGAGTCGAGCCGGTCGCGCTCGCGGCCCCGTTCGTGCTCGCGCTCGTCGCGGCGGTGACGGAGCACGAGCCTCGCGTCTCCGTCCGCCTCTCGCTCGACCGGGAGCGCGCGCTCGAGGGCGAGGAGGTCACCGCGACGATCGAGCTCTCCTCCCCAGACAGCGTCGACCGGTTCGAGCTGCTCGTCCCGCTGCCGCCGGAGGCGAGCATCGAGGGAGGCCCGGCTCGCGCCCTCCTGCTTCGCGCGGGCGAGGAGCGGACGGTCGAGCTGACGCTGCGGTGCGAGCGCTGGGGCGCGTTCTCGTTCGGGCCGGTGCTCTTTCGCGCGCGCGACCTGCTCGGCCTGCGTTCCTGGGAGGGCGAAGCGGGCGAGCCGCAACCGCTCCGCGTCTATCCGAGGGAGGAGACGCTGCGCTCGCTCGTGGCGCCGCTCGAGACGCAGGTGTTCGCCGGGAATCAGGTCTCGAGAGTGCGGGGCGAGGGGATCGAGTTCGCCGACCTCCGCGAGTGGCAGCCCGGGGACCGGGTGCGTCGCGTCAACTGGCGCGCGACCGCGCTCCGCGGCTCCCTCTGGGTGAACGAGCAATACCCCGAGCGGAACACCGACGTCGTCCTCTTTCTCGACACCTTCGCCGAGGTGCGCGCGCAGGGCCGGAGCACGAACGACCGCGCCGTGCGGGCCGCCGCGACGCTCGCGCGCGGCTATCTGCAGCGGAAGGATCGCGTGGGACTCGTCGGGTTCGGCGGTGTCCTCTCCTGGCTCGTGCCGGAGTCGGGGACGCGTCAGCTCTACGCCATCGTCGACACGCTGCTCGCGAGCGACATCGTGCACAGCTTCGCGCTGCGCGACGTCGACACGCTGCCGCCGAGGACGCTGCCGCCGAAGGCGCTCGTCCTGGCCATCACCCCGCTTCTCGACAACCGCACGGCCTCGGCCCTGCTCGACCTGCGCGCGCGCGGGTACGACCTGATCGTGGTCGAGGTGTCGCCGCTCGAGCTCGTCGACCCGAGCTTCGCCGCGTCGGTCGAGCTCGCCCATCGGCTCTGGCGCCTCTCGCGCGAGGCGCTGCGCTGGCGCTACGAGCAGGTCGGCGTTCCCGTGGTCACGTGGCGCGAGGGAGTTCCGCTCGCCGGCCCGCTCGAGGAGGTGAACGCATTCAGGCACCTCGCACGGCCCGCCTAGAGCTCGCCGTGGGCGCGGTTGTGGCCTACGTCGGCGTGCTCGGGGATGCGCTCGTACGCGCCGGATCGGCCGCGCCGCTCCTCACTGCGCCGGCCGCGCTCGGGGTCCTGGCGCTGGTCCTCGCGCTCGTCCACCGGGGTCGCGGTCTCGGCCCGGCGCTCTGGCTCGCAGCCGGGACCTACGTCGCGTTCGTCGTCCACGTCGAGCACCGCGTCGATCCGACCGCGCCGCTCGTGGCGGTGCTCTTGCTTCTGTCCGGCGAGCTGGCGGCATGGTCGCTCGACGAGCGGTGGCGGATCCGTGCCGACCCGCAGCTCGCCTGGCGGCGGGGTCTCGCCCTCGCCGCGCTCGCCTTGGCCGGGCTCGCCGTTGCGGCGCTCGTGGTGGCCCTGTCCGCCGTGCCGTCGAGTCACGGCCTGCTGTGGACGGTTGCGGGCGCAGCCGCCGCCGTCGGTGCAGCGGGCACCGGCGTCTGGGTCGTGCGCCGCTAGCTTCTACTTGCAGTCGGTCACACCGGGATCCCGGCGGCCGTGGAGGTAGAACGCCTCGACGCGTCCGCCGACGACGTAGAGCTTCGTGCCGACGATGTGAGGCCTGCCGCCGGTCAAGGGAAGCGAAAGCCGGGCCTGCTTGCTGTGGAGGCCGATCGCGTCGTTGCAGCCGGAGAACGCCTTGCGGTGGAGAAGCCGCTCCGCCCTCCCCGTCGACGTCCCGATCCGCACGCCGGCGACTTCGGCAAAGCGGCGGTCCTGGGTGATGAAGAGGCTCAACCTCCCGCCGACCAGGTAGAAGGACGTCCGGCAGGCGACTGGATCGACGTTCCAATTCGTCACTGTGCCGGCGCCCGCCGCACATCCGTACCCCAGCACCCGGTACTTGTCGAGGTAGCTCTGGTCGAGATCGGGCTTGCCGGCGAAGGCGACCACCTGCGCCAGAGTGCTCCGGTTCATGTGGAGCGGGCCGACTCTGCCGCCGCCGTCGATCCGCACCGAGCCGACCCGACCGGGCCCGGAGAGCGCCCCACCGCCGCCGTTCGAGCCGGGTCGGCCGGGTGCACCCATCGCGAAGGCCGACCCCGCAGCGATCGCTACCGCGGCTACGGCAATGAGCAGACGTCGCCGCCGCATCCGTCGCTTCGCCTCCGCGATCAGCGGATCGAGCGAGATCGGCAGCCTCGGAACGTGCACCGTCATAGGACTAGTATCGCTAGCACCACATCCACTGTCAAGGGAAGCTACTCGTCGGCGAGCAGGTAGTGCAGGAAGCGGTTCCGGTCGTCGAGAAACGACCGGGTCAGCTCGTACTGCTCGGTCTCCTCGTACGGCGTCTCGGCGATCCCATCCTCCGACAGGACGTAGATGCGGGCGTCGGGGTACCCGAGGATGATCGGTGAGTGGGTCGCGACGACGAATTGCGATCCGTCGGCCACGAGCTCGTGCATGCGCCGGATGAGCGCCAGGCAGCCGCGGAGCGAGAGGGCGGCCTCCGGCTCGTCGAGAACGTACAGGCCGTCGGCTCCGAAGCGATTCAGCACGAGCGAGAGAAACGACTCGCCGTGCGACTGCTCGTGCAACGAGACTCCGCCGTACGAGTCGATGATCGGCGGCCCGCCTGGAGCGGCGTCCAGCTCCTCGATGTGGGTGGCCACGTTGAAGAAGCTTTCCGCGCGCAGGAAGTAGCCGGTGCGCTCGCGTCGCGAACCGCGCTCCACGCGGATGTACTCATGCAGCTCCGAGTGCGACGGCCGCGTGACGACGGTCATGTTCTTGCTGCCGCCCTCGGCGTTGAACCCTGCGGCGACGGCGAGCGCCTCGATCAGCGTGGACTTGCCGCTGCCGTTCTCGCCCGCGAGCAGCGTGACGGGCGCCGACAGGTCGAGCTTCGAAAGGCCACGAATAGCGGGGCTCGAGAACGGATAGCGGCCGAAGTCCGGCACGTCCTCCCGCCGGAGGCGCACTGCTCGAATCAGCGGTTCGTCCGCCATCCGGAGGCAAGCTAGCCCGCCGTGCCCTAGTACGCGACGGCCATTGCCTGCTTGACGACGCGGATGACGTTGCGGCCGTAGAGCGCGTCGAGTCTCGCCTGCGCGCCTGCGACGCCGTTCGAGACACCGACCTGGAGGTACCCGTCCACGGTGGGGCCGTAGCCGGTCACCTTGATGCCCCGAGCCCTGAGCTTTGCGAACGAGAGCGTGCGCATGATCCTCATCACCTCGCGGAGGGGTCTCGGCGCGTGGTCGTGGATGACGTACATCCCTGGGCGGGCCGCTCTCAGCCGGGCGAGGATCGATCTCGGCGCATGCGCGAGATACACGATGACCCTGTTCGACGGGTCGTCGACCTCCACCCCGGTGAAGTACGCCTGCGTCGCAATTCGCTTGGCGGCACTCGCGGCGGCATCGAGCGCCTCCTGATTGGCGGGCGTGCAGCCGAAATCGCAGGACGGAGGACTCGTGCTGTGCGTGCAGCTTCGGAAGTGCCAGATCCAGGCGCGGCTACGCAGGCTGTAGATCGAGACGAACACGCAGTTCGAGCCCGGCCGCCGGTTCGTGACCACCCAGGCGGGGAACCCGTCGCGCCCCGGACGGCCTTCGCTCACGACCTGCACACGGACGGTCGGGCTCCGCTTGGGCTCGATGAAGCGCCACTCCGGCGTGTGCCGGAGCAGGGTCAGAACCCCCGCCCGCGACACCTGCGGCCGGTATCCGCGCGGAGCGGGCGTCAGCGTCACACCCACGGCCGGGTACGCGATCCGCGGGCTTTTCCGGGCGACCGGCGCGACGTGCACGGTCGTCGCAGGAAGGGCGGCGCGCTGCTTCCGGCCGGACGCGCAGCCGGCGAGCACGACGCCGAGGGCGAGCACCCCGACGAACATCCCGATGCGTCTCATCTGTCCTCTCATACGCTGCCGACGGCGCGATCGTCACGCCGCCAGGGAGCTCCGCGCCCTTCGTCGCCCCGACCTCGGGATACGTCGGAGCGGACGATCGCGCGGAGGCGAGCAGCCGCTCGATCTCTGCCGCCGAGCTCCGGGGCAATCGCAGCGTCACGTCTCCGATCTACTCGCCGTCCAGCCTCGCCTCCGGCTCGCGAGTCGGTACGCGTACGCCCCCGCCACGATCGCGGCGACGATCCCGGCCATCCCCGCCCCCTGCGCCCAGGTGATGGGCGGCGAGTGCGCCGCGGTCACCCAGTGCGGGCCGCCCCACGAGATGTCGTAGGGGTAGTGGTGCACGACGTGCGCCCAGAGGCTCCACGCGATCCAGCGGCTCGTGCCGTAGAAGAAGGCGGTGCGATAGAGGACGAGGAGCGCGGTCATGGGGAAGATCCGGTTCGCCGACGCCCAGAACCTGTCGGCCGTGTAGACGTGCTGCTCGAAATACGAGCGGGTCAGGACGCGCCAGCTGAAGATCCCGTACACGATCCAGACGGCGTCCCAGACCCCGCCCGGGCCGCTGAAGTAGGCGGCCGCATCGGTCAGGCGGCCGGTCTGCCCCGCATACGCCCACGCCCCGAGGTGGACGTGCACGGTCCAGGGAAAGAAGAGCATCGTCCCGACCGTGTCGCCTGTGTCGGTGATCGCGTGCGCCCACTGGCCGATCAGGAAGCTGATGGCCCACGTCTTGCTCCCGAACACGCGCCAGACGAGGAGGGCGATCACGACGCCGAACAGCAGCGAGTGCGTGAAGCCGACGCCCGGCCAGCCGCGGTGGAACTGCACCGGATCGGAGGCCTTCAGGTCCAGGCCGCCGAGATGGATGCCGTAGACGAACCACTTGCTCATCAGGTCCGGCGCGTACGAGCCGATGAGGAGCGGCACGAACGCGATCTTCAGCCGCGAATGGCGCTGAATCGCATACGGCTCGAGGTCGTGGGCGGCCCAGCTCAGAACAGCCTCCGCACACCGGCCGGGACGAGCCACGCGACGAGCAGCAGATAGGCAAGGCCGACGAAGTAGGAGAGGAGAAAATCAGTGAAGGCGACGCCGATGGCGATGTAGACGGCGGCTGCCGCGACGTACCCCGCCGCGACCGCGAGCTGACGTCTCGACGGCATCGCCTCGCAGTATCGCTTGCAAACCGGTCAGGCCGGAACGGTGACGACCTGCTGGATCATGCCGCCGTCCATGACGTAGCTCGATCCCGTCACGTACGTGGCCTCGTCCGAGCAGAGCCACGCGACGAGCGCCGCCACCTCCTCGGGCTTGCCGGGCCGGCCGAGCGGCACCTCGGGGTCGAGCCGCTCCGCGTCGGCCTTGTTTCGCGGCGTCGCGATCACGCCCGGCGCGACGGAGTTG
>JAICZB010000309.1 GCA_025933895.1 Thermoleophilia bacterium | reverse complement strand
TGCTCCTGCTCGCGAAGTCCGAGCAGGCGGGATTCGCTTTCGAGGAGATCGACCTCGAGGCGTTCCTCTCCGACCTCTTCATCCGCTGGTCGGAGGTCGCCCCGCGCGCCTGGCGGCTCGACGTCGACCTCGCCGGGCCGCTGCTGGCGGATCCCGAGGCGATGCGAAACGCCCTCGACGCGCTGCTCGAGAACGCGCTGAAGTACACGGACCCGGGCGACGCCGTCGAGCTCGCGGCGCACGCGGACGGAGCGGGTGGGGTCGTGATCGAGGTCTCGGACTCCGGCACCGGCGTCCCCCCCGAGGCGCTGTCGCGCATCTTCGACCGCTGGGCCCGGGCGGACGGGGCGCGCACGCGCGAACGTGGCGGGGCGGGCCTCGGCCTCGCGATCGTCGCCGCGGTGGCACGCGCCCACGGCGGCCGCTGCTCGGTGAAGCCGCTGCCGCGTGGGTCGGCGTTCCGCCTCCATCTGCCGGTCCGCGTCGCCGCCGACAACGCGCCGAGCCCGACGCCGGCTCCTGCTGAGGGGGAGTTCGCCGGCGCCGGGCCTGGGGCCGGCGCTCTCGGAGGAAGGAATCGAACCGGCTTGATCCTCGCCGCCTCAGGTGAGAACGACCTGAGCGAGGCATGAGAGTCTTCTAAGTTGGGATCGCGTCCCGGAGCGAGCGGACGTAGTCGCGCAACGCGTCCGCTCCCTGCTCCGCCGTCTCGACCGCACGCGAGCCGACGACGACGCCGTCCGCGAGCTCGGCGACCGCCCGGGCGTGGTCCGGAGTGGAGATGCCGAAGCCGGCGTAGACGGGGATGTCGCTGACGGCCCGCACGCGTGCCACGAGCGGCGCCAGCGACGGCGAGAAGTCCCTGCGGGCGCCGGTCGTCCCGGTGACCGAGACGAGGTAGAGCCAGCCGTCGGTCACCGCGATGGCCGCGCGGATCCGCTCCTCGGTCGACGTCGGGGCGACGAGCTGGATACGTCGCAGCGCCGGCTGCTCCTCGACGGGGAGGTCGACGAGGATGAAGCTCGACGCGCCGCGCTCCCGTGCATCCGCGGCGAAGCGCTCGTAGCCGTAGGCCTCGAGGATCGCGGCATACGTCATCGGGACGAGCGGCGTCTCGGGCAGCAGGTCGCGCGTCTCCGCGAGCACGTCGAGGCATGCGCGGGTGCGCATCCCGCGCGCGAGTGCACGCTCCGACGCGCGCCGGATCACCGGGCCTTCCGCGAGCGGATCCGAGAACGGGAAGCCGAGCTCGATGACGTCCGCGCCACCCTCGACCGCCGCGCGCGCGAGCTCCGGCGTCTCCGGCTCGGCCACGAGGTAGATGACGAGCTTCTTGCTCAAGTGACGCGCAGGACGCCGATGATGTGCTCACCGCAGCTACGAGCGCCGGGGTCGAAGGCGAAGCGCTCTTCGAACTCCTGCAGGATCTCCCGGACGTCGGGCTCGTCCGCGGCGACATGCGGCAGCACGCCGGCCGCCGCGCCGTCGACCACATCGCCGTGCAGTGCGAGCAACGCCTCCAGCTCGTCCCACAGGTACATCCGCATTGCGAGGTGGCCATAGCCCTCGCCCTCGGGCAGGACTCCGGTGCGCGCGATCGCGCGGGACTGCTCCGGTCCGTCGCGGCGTACGACTTCGGCGATCAGAGAGGCGTAGTGGATTGCGGCGCCGGCGAGGCCCATGACGCTGACGA
>JAICZB010000086.1 GCA_025933895.1 Thermoleophilia bacterium | reverse complement strand
TTCCACGGCGGCGGGGGCGACGCCACCCAGATCGAATACGCGTTCCCCGGCCACAGCGGGTATTCCACGCACCTCGGCGGCGATGTCCTCGCGCTGCCCGCCGCCGCGCCCGGCGCGATCCTGATCCGGATGCACGGCGCGACCGACGGCGACACGTCCACCGGCCAGGGCGCGCTGGTCTACGACCGGCCGGCGACCCGCGCGGCGTTCCCGTCGGTCTCCACCGTCGGAAGCGACTTCACGCTCCAGCAGACGGGCACGGTGCCGGCCGGAGCATCGACGCGCTTCCGTTTCGCGTACGTGCAGGACTACCACGCCGCCGGTGTCGCCTCGCTCGTGCAGACGGCGGCTGCCGCGTTCCGGAACACGGTCGCCGTCTCGAAGGCCGGCAAAGGCAAGGGCAAGGTGACGAGCTCGCCCGGCGGGATCTCCTGCGGCAAGGCCTGCAGGCACGCCTACGGCTACGGAACCTCCGTCACGCTGAAGGCGAAGGCCGCCAAGGGCTCGAAGTTCGCCGGCTGGTCGGGCGCCTGCAAAGGCGCTCACAGCTGCAAGCTCACCGCGAAGGCCGACGCCGCGGTCAAGGCGAAGTTCGTCCTGCGGCCGTGCGTCGTGCCCGATCTCGTCGGGAAGACCCTCGCGGCGTCGAAGCTCGCGATCAGGAAGGCGTTCTGCTCCGTGGGCAAGGTCGCGATGGTCGCGTCCTCGGCGAAGAGCGGGCGGGTCGTCGCCCAGAAGCCGAGGCACGGCAAGCGCGTCGAGCAGCACACGAAGATCCGGCTCGTCGTGAGCAAGAGCTGAGGGCTCCACCAGGCAGAGCCCTCAGCGTTCAGCAGAGGCTCAGCGGGACAGGCGGGCGGCGATCCGCGCCTGCGCGAGCGCGCTGCGCGCGAACTGCTTCGCCTTAGCCAGGTTGCCGGTGGAACCGGCGTTGGCCGCCTGTGTCATGGCGCCGCACGCGGTGCGGAGATGCGCGAGCGCCTGCTTGCGATTCGGCGTCGAGGCGTGCGGGGCGATCTTTCTGTCCACCACGCCCATGCAGTCGTTCAGCAGCGGGCCGCCCGAGGCGATCGCCTTCGTCAGGTTCCCACTCTGGAAGGCGTGGACGCTCGTCTGGAGCTTCGCCTCGAACCCGTGGACGCTCGCGCGGAAGTTCCCGGAGCCCATGCCGCGATGCGCGCCGGCCACGCCGGTCGTGCCGTTCGCGCTTCCGCTGCCGCCGCAGCCGGCGAGCGCAACCGCGACCGCCAGGAGCGCGCCGACACTGAGGATGGCTCTATTCATGGTGAATCTCTCCCTCGGTCGTGGGCGTGTCCCGCGTCAATCCGAAAACGACCGAAGGGCCGAACCCGTTGCTATGCAACCGGAACGCTGCCACGATGCGGTAATGCCGACCTGCGGCGCCTGCGGCCAGGACAATCCCGACATCGCTCGTTTCTGCCTCGCCTGCGGAGCCGCGCTCGAGGCCGACACTCCACGCCGCGAGGAGCGGCGAATCGTCAGCATCGTCTTCGTCGACCTCGTCGGCTTCACGTCGCGCTCCGAGCAGCTCGATCCTGAGGACGTGCGCGCGATCCTCACCCCGTACCACGGGACGGTGCGCGACGAGCTCGAGTCCTTCGGCGGCGTCGTGGAGAAGTTCGTCGGCGATGCGGTCATGGCCGTCTTCGGCGCTCCGACAGCCCACGGAGACGATCCCGAGCGGGCGGTCCGGGCGGCGCTTGCCGTCCGCGACGCGGTTGCGTCGCTGAACGCCGAGCAGCCCGAGCTCGAGCTACGGATCCGTGGGGCGGTGAACACGGGCGAGGCCGTCGTGACGCTCTCGGCACGACCGGCGCTCGGCGAGGCGATGGTCGCCGGCGACGTCGTCAACACGGCCTCGCGCCTGCAGCAGCACGCCCCCGTCGGCGAGATCGTCGTGGGCCAGGAGACATACCGGGCCACGCGGAGCGCGATCGAGTACGAGCCGCTCGCGGCGGTGACCGCCAAGGGGAAGTCCGCACCGCTCGCCACCTGGCGCGCCGTTGCGCCGGCGTCGGCGGCAGGCGTCCGCGATCTATCCAGCACGCCCTTCGTCGGCCGCAGCCGGGAGGTCGGCGTACTCGACTCGACCTGGGAGCGGGTCGAGCTCGAGCGCCGCCCCCATCTCATCACCGTCCTGGGCCCGCCCGGCGTCGGCAAGTCGCGACTCGCCGCCGAGTTCACGGAGCGGATCGCGTCCCGGGGCGGTCGCGTGGTGCGTGGCCGCTGCCTGCCGTATCGCGAACGCAGCGCGTACAGCGCCTTCGCGATGCAGCTGAAGGAGCTCGCGGACATCTACGACAGCGACGACGTCGACGTCGCCACGGACAAGCTGCGCGCCCTCGTGGAACGGCTCGTGGGCAAGGACGAAGCGGTCGTGGTCGCCGGGCACCTCGCGATCCTCCTCGGCTTCGAGACCGAGGCCACCGCCCCGGACCGCGACAGCCTCTTCCAGTCGGTCCGCGTGTTCATCGAGGCCGGCTCGCGCGAGGAGGCGACCACGTTCGTCTTCGAGGACATCCACTGGGCCGACGGCGCACTCCTCGATCTGATCGAGCTTCTCGCCGCGCGACTGCAGGACCTGCCGGTGCTGCTCCTGACGCTCGCGCGGCCGGAGCTGCTCGACGCGCGGCCCGCGTGGGGCGGTGGCCTCCTCGCCTATCAGGCGCTTCCCCTCGAGCCCCTGGACGGCTCGGACGCTGCGCAGCTTGCGCTCCATCTCCTCGGCGCCGACGCCAAGGCGGCCCAGGTCGCGAAGGCGGCCGAGGGCAATCCGCTCTTCATCGAGCAGCTCGCCGCCGTGTTGAGCGAACGCGGGCCGGAGGAGGAGGACAGCCTTCCCACGACGATCCGCGGCCTCGTGGCGGCCCGCCTCGACGCGCTGCCGAACGAGGAGCGCGACGTCATCCTCAACGCCTCGATCGTCGGCCGGATCTTCTGGCGCGGCGCACTGGAGCGGATCTCGCACGATCCCACCTGCCTCACCGACGCGCTCGCGGCACTCGAGCGCCGCGACCTGGTGCGGCGCGACGCGGTCTCGCGCATCGAGGGAGAGGAGCAGTGGGCGTTCAAGCACGTCCTCATCCGCGACGTGGCGTACGACCTCCAGCCACGCGCCCGCCGGCGCGAAGGTCACCGCCACATCGCCGAGTTCATCGAGCAGTCGACGCCGGAGGTCGGCGAGGCCGGCGCAGCCCTCGCGCGTCACTGGCGCGGAGCAGGCGAGCTGGATCACGCCGTCAAGCATTTCGTCGCGGCGGCCGAGGAGGCCGAGCGCGGGTGGGCGAAGCAGCTTGCCGCGACTCTGTACAAGGAGGCGCTCGACATGACACCGGCGGAGGATCTCGAGCGCGCGCGCTTCCTGCGCAAACGGCTCGCCGTCGCGCAGCAGGCGTTCTACCACGTCGACGACGCGCGACTGCGCCTCGGGCTCGGGAGCGCCGAAGCCTAGGCCGAGACGGGCGGGAAGTCCGCGGGCGTCACGTCGCCGGCGATCTCGTGCAGGCCTTCGATGACATGCGCGCCGAGGCTCGTCGCGTGCTCCCGAACCATGTCCTCGCTCGGAGCCTCGTAGACGCAGAACGTGCGGACCACCCCCTCGTCGTTGACGACGACGTGGCTGTGCTCCCACGTGATCTCCGGGTACTCGCCCTCGGTGAGCTCGCGCGAGCGCCGGCCGACGAAGGGCATCTGGTCCTCGCCGACGTCAAAGGCGCGGATGATCAGGTAGCGGGCCATGCGGTCGAGTCTAACCGCGTCTGTCCGCGTTGAGAAGGGCGCGCAACTTAGATCGGAGTACGTCCATATCCAGGTGTTTCCAGTCGGCGTGCGTCTGATGGGCCCACGGTTTGTACAGCTCCTTGTGGTACGGGCTGCGCAGGCTCTCGCTGTGTCCGATCACGTTGCGGATCCTGATGTGGAAGCGGTCGACGAGCCACGCGGTCAGTTCGAGCGACGCGCGGAGCTGCGCACGGTCGTGCAGGATCTCGCCGTCGGACGTGCCGACGTCCTCGATCCCGATCGCGACGTAGTTGAGCCCGACGGTATGGCGGCACATGACGTCGAGGCGCACGAGCTGGTAGATCCTGCCGCTCCGGCCGACGATGAAATGCGCGCACGTCCCTGGCAGCTCGCCGAGCTCCGGGTCGGGCGTGTCGGCGGCGAACGTGTTCCACGCCGACGAGAAGCTGTTGCTCGCGGTGTAGTGCTCGACGATCACCTTCGGATGGAGCCGCCAGGAGTGGATGCCGTAGTGCTTCTTCGCGTACGCGGCCATCTCCGCCTTCCGCTTCGGCCCGTACGGGATCGGCTTCCAGATGATGTGGGGGCGTCGCGCCGAAGGCGCGCTCGCCTGTAGGCCGGGCGCCGCCGGCTTTGCCGGGGAAGCTTCCAGCCCAGGCGCAAGTGCAAGCGAGATCGTCAGGGCGAGTGCGGCGAGCACGGCTCAGCAGGCTAGCGCGCTTGTGCGGCGGCAGCGGCGCCGGTAGCCTGCGCTCCGTCGTGTTGAGGTAGCGCGCCCACCAGCCGCCGTCGCAGCGAGGCAGCCCGCCTCGCTTCCGCGTACCCCGACCTCGAGGTAATCCTTGGCACGACGCCCTCTCATCGTGAGCTCCGCCAACGTCCGGCTGAAGGCCGTGCGGCGGCTTGCGCGCCGGGGCGCGCCCGGGCTCTGTCTGGCGGAGGGAGCGCGCTCGGTGCGGGCTGCCTTCGCCGCCGGGGCGGGGGTCGAGGAGCTGTACATCGCGCCGGAGCTTCTCGCAGGCGGTCGCGACGCCGATCTCGTAGCCGCTGCCGAGCGGTCCGGCGTGGACGTCGTGGAGCTCGGAGCCGCTGCGCTCGCGACCGTGACCGAACGGCGGCCCGACGGGATCCTCGCCGTGGTCCGGCGGCCTTCCACCGCATTTGACGCGCTCGATCTTCCGCGTGAGCCGCTCGTCGCCGTCGCGGTCGCGATCGAGCGGCCCGGGAACCTCGGCACGATCGCGCGGACGGCCTGCGCGGCCGGTGTCGACCTGCTCCTCGTAGCCGACCCGCGCACCGACGTCTTCCACCGTGACGCGATCCGCGGCTCCGTCGGCGCCGTCTTCAAGCTCCGGTGCGTCGTCGCGGCCACCGAGCAGGCGCTGGCCTGGCTCCGCGAGCACGAGATCCGGATCGTCGCCACGACACCGGCAGCTCCGACTGCGTACTGGATGCCGTCGTACACGGGCGGCGTAGCCGTCGTGCTCGGCAGCGAGCGGCACGGCCTGACGCGCGCATGGCTGGAGGCGGCGGACGATCGAGTCGCAGTGCCGGCGCACGGGCCTGTCGACAGTCTCAACGTGGCGGTCGCCGCCGGCGTCGTGCTCTGCGAGGCGGCGCGGGCCCGGCAGTCCTCGGCTGCACCGGCGGGCTGACGAAGACGCCTATCGTCCGCCGCGTGAAGCTGGAGACCTACGGGGCCGGAGAAGCCGTGGTCCTGCTGCACGGTTTCACCTCGCGTGGCGACTCGTGGCGACGCTGGGGCTGGGTGGACAGGCTCGTCGCACACGGGTTCGTAGCGACGTTGGTCGATTTCCCGGGCCACGGCGACGGCGCACCTCCAGACGCCGAGAACACGACGATCACCGCGCTCGCGGCACAGGTCGTCGACATGCTCGACCAAATCGGGGCCGCCGACGCCTGTCTCGTGGGATTCTCGATGGGCGGAGGCGTCGCTCTTCACCTCGCCGTAGAAGTGCCCGAGCGACTACGACGAGTCGTCGTCGCGGGCGTCGGCGACGAGGCCGTGAACGCCTGGCACGACGACAAGCGGATCGCGGAGCTGCGGGCCGCATTCGCGGGCGAGCCGGCTCCGGCGCGCTGGACCGACAGCATTGTCCGGAATGCCGAGCTGGCCGGAAACGATCCGCGCGGCCTCGTTTCCTTCCTCCGGCACGGAGGCTGGCCGGGAGGGCTCGCTCGATTGGAAGCCCTTCGAGTCCCGACGCTTTTCGTCGTGGCAGAGGACGATGAATACATGCCGACGGCGGCGAGGCTCCTCGCGGAGCTCGCTCCCGCGCAAGTCCTCCGCTGCGCCGGGAGCCATCACGAGATCCTCGGCGACCCGACCGTCCAGGAAGCAGCGGTCGCGTTCCTCGCTCAGGGTCGGATCGAGTAGATCCGCTCCGCGACAGGCTCCGCCCGGAACCGCTCGAGGAACTCCTTCGCATACGGGCGGCCCGGCTCGGCGAGCAGGATCTCGGCCCCGAGCTTCGGGATGAGCTGCGTCAATTGCTCCGCGTTCCGTGCTTCGTAGAGGAGATCCGCGCCAAGGACGAGATCCCACGGAGCCGAGCGGAGCAGCGGCTCCGGATCGCTCCAGCGGACCCGCGCAGCCTGAACGAGGACCCCGTTGCGCTCGGCGTTCCGCCGCAGCAGCTCGATCGCGTCCTCGGCCCAGTCGGTCGCGAGGACGTCGGCGCCGCGCAGCGCGGCGGCGAGCGCGGGCAGCCCGAGCCCGCAGCCGAGCTCGAGAATGCGCAGCCCGTCCGGCTCGAGTTGCGCGACGTGCCGCGCGAGGGCGAGACCGCTCGGCCAGAGCTCGGCCCAGTAGGGCAGGAACTCCTCCTCGTCGAACGCCGCCTCGTCGATCAGCTCCTCCGCGCTCGGCGGACGGAGGACGTCGAGACGCAGTCCGGGCGCGAGCTCGACCTCCTCCTGGACGAGGTTCAGAGCGTCGCGAACAGGCTGACCGGCACGCCGTCGGGATCGCTGAGCTGCGCGTAGCGCTGGCCCCAGAATGCGTCCCACGGCTCGAGATCGCCGTCGAAGCCCGCCGCCACCACCCGCGCGTACAGCTCGTCCACCTCCTCGGGGCTGCCGCACTCGAGCGCCAGCCCGAGCTGGTTGCCGGTCGAGCGCGTCCACTCCGGCCAGAAGCTGCGCATGACCTCCTCGGTGTCGAGCATCAGGCGCAGGCCGTTCGGCAGGGTCGCCTCGACGTGTCCGTTGCCTTCGGGGAACTCGATCCCGAGCTGGCCGTAGAACGCCACCGAGCGGCGCATGTCCGAGGCCACGATCCCGATCGCGTTCAGCTGCGGCACAGCGCGGACGCTAGCCGTTAGCGTCGTGCCCATGCAACGGAGGCAACTCGGGTCGAGCGACCTCATGGTCTCCGAGATCTCGCTCGGCTCCTGGCTGACGTACGGCGGTGGGGTCGGGCGCGAGCGGGCCGAGGCATGCGTGGCCAAGGCGTTCGAGCTCGGGATCGACTTCATCGACACCGCGAACGTGTACTCGCGCGGCCAGGCGGAGGAGTTCCTCGGCGAGGTGCTCGCCGGCCGTCCGCGCGACTCGTACGTCCTCGCCACGAAGCTCTTCTGGCCGATGCCCGACGGCGGCAGCGGCCTCTCCCGCGAGCAGGTCTTCACCCAGCTCGACGCCTCGCTCCGACGCCTCCGCACGGACCACGTCGACCTCTACCAGTGCCACCGCTACGACTGGAACGTCCCGCTCGAGGAGACGATGGACGCGCTGACGGAGGTCGTCCGCCAGGGCAAGGTCCGCTACCTCGGCTTCAGCGAGTGGCCGGAGGAGAAGATCCGCGAGGCACAGGCGATGGACGGTGTGGAGCGCTTCGTCTCGAGCCAGCCTCAGTACTCGATGGTCTGGCGCGGCCCGGAGCGTGACGTGATCCCGGCATCCAAGGAGCTCGGGATCTCGCAGATCGTCTGGTCGCCGCTCGCCCAGGGCGTCCTGACGGGAAAATACAAGCCCGGGGAGCCTCCGCCGGAGGGAAGCAGGGCAACGTCGGATTCGATGGGCGGCTTCATGGACCGCGCCCGCAACCCGGTGCTCCTCGAGCGTGTGCAGCGCCTGGTGCCGGTCGCCGAGGATCTCGGGCTGTCGATGGCACAGCTCGCTCTCGCCTGGGTCCTGCGGCAGGAGAACGTCGCCTCGGCGATCGTCGGCGCGAGTCGTCCCGAGCAGGTCGAGGACAACGCGGCGGCCTCCGGGGTCGAGCTCGACCCTGCGACGCTGGAGACGATCGACGAGATCCTCGGCGACAGCGTCGCGTGGGAGCCGCCCGACTCTGCTCGCTGATCGGACTGGCTAGTCGGGTCTCGCTAGTCGGCGTCGCCGTTCCGCGAAGCGAGGACCGAGTCCGCCAACCCGTACTCGACCGCCTCCTCCGGGGCGAGGAAACGGTCCCGGTCGATGTCGCGCTCGACCTGCTCGACGTCGCGGCCGGAGTGGTGGGCGATGACCTCGGCGTAGCGGCGCGTGAGAGAGAGGATCTCCCGCGCGGCGATCTGGATGTCGGCGGGCGTCCCGCGGGTGCCGGCGGAGCCCTGGTGGATCATCACCTTCGAGTTCGGCAGGACGAACCGCTTGCCCGCCGCGCCGCCCGCGAGCAGCAGGGCGCCCATTGACATCGCCATCCCTATGCAGTACGTCTGCACGTCCGGCTTCACGAACTGCATCGCGTCGTACATCGCCATCCCGGCGTAGACGTCGCCGCCGGGCGAGTTGATGTAGAAGCGGATGTCGGTGTCGGGGTCCTCTGCCTCCAGGAAGAGGAGCTGGGCGACGATGAGGTTCGC
>JAICZB010000279.1 GCA_025933895.1 Thermoleophilia bacterium | reverse complement strand
GTGACGACGGCGCTGAGCCCGAGCATCGCCGCGAGGTTGAACGCGTTCGACCCGACCACGACCCCTACCGCGACGGAGTGGTCTCCCTGGACGAGCGCCGAGATCGCAGACGAGACCTCCGGTGCGTCGGCGGCGAGCGCGGTGAGCAGGCCGAGCAGCGCCTCCGGCAGGCCGAGTCGCAAGCCGACGTGGTCGAGCCGCTGCGCGAACTGCGCCGACGCGAGCAGCATCAGGGCGATGGAGGCGACGAAAAGTGGGGCGGCGAGCGCGGGCGTCATGGGCTGACGCCGACCAGCCTTCCCGGCACACCAGGCGGAACGCTAGCGCAGGAGCGGTCTAGGGATCAGGATCGGACGGAGTCTCTTCTTCGGAGAGGTCTGCCTCGGCTGCCTCGGCTGCCTCGGACGCTCCGAAACCGACGTTGTGCAGCCCGGCTCCGACTCCGGGACCGCCGCCCTCCACCCGCCTGACGTCGGCCGAGCCCTCGTCAGGAGTGCCGAATTCCTCGTGCAACGCCGCTGCCTCCTCGGCGTCGCCGCCCTGGACGCGCGGCGGCCCTGCGAGCATGTTGCGTAGCCGGTCGAGGAAGCCCATCGCAGGGAGCATAAGCGATCATCCGGCCGGTGATCGTCTCGCTGCACGTCGCGCTCGGCGGCGCCGCCGGAGCTCTCGTCCGGTCGCGCCCGCTGGCGCTCCTGCTCGGGCCGCCGCTCCACGTCGCCGGTGACCGGGTGCCGCACGAGGACATTCCCGACCGGAGCTTCGAGATCGGCAGCGGCCTCGTCGCGCTCGGGGTGCTCGCCGCACGGCGCGGCCCCCTCGATCCCGCCGTGCTCGGCGGCGCCGCGTGTGCGATGCCCGACCTCGAGCACGTCATGCCCGCGCTCCGGCTGGGCGGCGAGAAGGTCTTTCACCGCGGCGGCGGCCGGCACGGGGTCGGAATCTCGGCGGAGGCGCAGTTGCTGGTCGCGGGCGCGGTGGTGGGTTTCTTGCTGAGACGACGCCGGTAGCCTCGCCCGCGTGAAGGTCGGGATCGTGGTTCCGTACTCGTGGTCGTTCGGCGGCGGCGTCGTCGACCACGCGGTCGCGCAGGCGCGCGCGCTGGAGGCTGTCGGAATCGAGGCGCGCCTCCTCATCGGCAACGATCCGCCGGGCTCGTTCAGCCGGATCCTCCACCCGCGCCAGGGCCGGCCGGGCCCACCGCCGGCCGCCGTGATTCCGCTGGGTAGGTCGGTGATCGTGCCCGGCAACGGCGCACTCTCGAACCTCGTCCTGAGCCCTCGCGCGCTGCCGCAGCTGCGCCGTTCCCTCGCGCGCGAGCGCTTCGACCTCGTGCACGTGCACGAGCCGCTCGCCCCGATGCTGAGCCCGGCCGCCCTCGCTCTCTGGGATGGGCCGTCGGTCGCGACGTTCCATGCCGCCGGCGACTCGGCCTGGCGTCGGTTCGCGGAGCCGCTGTGGGGGTTCCTCCTCGGCCGGATCGACCTGCGGATCGCCGTCTCCGAGCAGGCGCGCCTGGCCGCCGCGCCCTACGCCGGAGGCGACTTCGAGGTGATCCCGAACGGCGTCGAGATCCCGGACGGGATCGACCCCGGCGACCGTAGCGACCGGATCGTCTTTGCCGGCAGGCACGACCCGCGCAAGGGGTTGCCGGTGCTGCTCCGGGCGTGGCCACAACTTCGCGGCAGCGGCGTGCGCCTCCGCGTGCTCGGCGCCGACCCGCTCGCCGTGCGGCTGCTGCTTGCCCGGCTGCGCATGTCGGAGGAGGGAATCGACCTGCTCGGCTTCGTCGACGACGAGACGCTCACGGAGGAGCTCGCGGCGGCCAGACTGCTCGTCGCCCCGTCGCTGGGCAACGAGAGCTTCGGCATGGTGATCACCCGGGCCTTCGCATGCGCTGCGCCGGTCGTCGCCTCCGACATCCCCGGCTATCGGGAGATCCTGAGCGAGAAGACCGGAGCCCTCGTCCCGCCCGACGACCCCGGGGCCCTCGCCGACGCGATCGCCGGACTGCTCGCGGACGAGCCGGGGCGCGCCGAGCGGGGCCGCGCCGCGCGAGAGCAGGCGATGACCGAGTACGCGTGGCCGCTGCTCGCCCGGCGGCTCGCCGACTGCTACGAACGCGTGCTAGTCGGCTAGGCGGGACGCGCCCGCGAGCCGCATCATCTTCGGCCCGACGAGCCGCAGCAGCCGGCCCGGCGTCTCGACGATCGGCTCGCCGTCGTCGCCGCTGAGCTCGGCGATCGAGGCGTCCACGCGGCTCTTCACCTCGAGCACCCCCTCGCGGAGCCCGAGCTCGTCGAGCCGCACTGCAAGCCGCTTCATGTTCATCACGTAGTAGTAGAGCGAGTCCACGTCCGCCCCGTACGACTCGGCGAGGTGCGCGTCGATGAGCCCGCGTGACGCCTTTGCGCGCCGCACCATCCGGTCGGCGAGGTCCATGTAGTCGCTGCAGATGCGGACCAGCCGCTCGGTGGCGCCTTCGAACTCCTCGAGGAAGCGGTGCGTCGCGAGAACGGCGATGCGGACGTGGCGACCCTCGTCGCGCCGGACGTTCGTCTGTCCCTCCTTCATCCCCGGCAGGTCGTAGGCGTCGTAGAGGCCCCGGCCCTTGCCGCGTCGAATCACGACGTCGCTGTTCGCGACGACGTCCTCGCTGATCACGCCGTAGATGAAGATCGC
>JAICZB010000315.1 GCA_025933895.1 Thermoleophilia bacterium | reverse complement strand
CTCTGGCAGCACGGGCTCCTCGTCGTCGTCCCGAAGGGCGTCGAGCTCGAGAAGCCGCTCTACGTCCGGATCGCCGCGACCGGCCAGACGTTCTGGCGCCTCGTCGTCGTCGTGGAGGAGGGCGCCCGCGCGTCGCTGATCGAGGAGTACGCGTCCCCGGACGCCGACACCGAGGCCTACTCGAACGCGGTCACGGAGCTCTTCGTCGAGCCGGCCGCGAAGCTCGAGTACGTGTCGTTGCAGAACCTCTCCCGCGAGACCTGGCACTTTGCTACGCACCACGCGCGCGTCGAGCGCGACGCCGAGCTCGACTGGGTCGCCGGCGGCTTCGGCTCGAAGAAGGGCAAGACGCGGATCCAGAACGACCTCTCGGGGCGCGGCGCCACGTCGCGCGTCACGGGCGCGTACTTCGCCGACGGCACGCAGCACCTCGACTACGACACGTTCCAGGAGCACATCGCACCCGACTGCGAGAGCGACTTCGCCTTCAAGGGCGCGCTGCGCGACGAGGCGACGGCGGTGTGGCGCGGGATGATCCGCGTCGAGAAGGACGCGCAGAAGACGAACGCGTACCAGGAGTGCCGCAACCTGATGCTCAGCCCGTCGACGCACGCGGTGCCGATCCCTGGCCTCGAGATCCTGGCGAACGACGTCCGCTGCACGCACGCGGCGACGGTCGGGCGGGTCAACCGGGAGGACATGTTCTATCTGATGAGCCGCGGGCTTACGCGGCAGGAAGCCGAGCGCCTGATCGTGCGCGGCTTCTTCCAGGAGGTGCTCGACCGGATCGAGCTCGAGCCCGTGCGCGAGGCGGTTACTGCCGCGCTCGAGGCGCGGATTCCGCAGGCGTAGCGCCGCTCAGCGGGGCCTTCTCGGCCAGCACCTCGGCCGTCGTCTCACGTGCTCGGTCCTCGCGGTGGGCTCGGTACTGCGCGCGGTGCTCACGCTCCGCCTTGCCCGGCTCCAGCTTCGCGAGATAGCCGAAGACCGCGTTCGTCCCCTCGAATCGCTCGCCGTCCTCCGGGACGAGGAGCGGGATTTCGTGCCTGCTCTCGCGATCCTTCTGCCGCGGAGCGACCTGCTTCGCGACGAAGTCGATTCCGAGCTCCGTGAGCCGCTCGCGCACCGCGGACGAGTACGGGCACCACTCGGCCTGGTAGAGCGTCAACACGAGGCCATGCTCTACGTCACGGACGCGGGTTAAACCCGGCAGAAGCCTCGGGCTAGCCGCGACCGGGCACGACGGCCGGCGTCGCTTCGCCGAGCCGGAACGCGATCGGCGCGTCCGGCATCGGTCCTGACGCGTCGTGCAGCTCGCCGCGCGACCAGCAGTGGCCGCTCGCGTAATCGAGCATCGCCGGCCGCAGTCCGGACAGTCGCCGCGCCAGATGTGCCGCCATCGGCTCGCCCTCGGGCGCGCGAAGCTGCGCGTGGAACGCGCCCGTGAGAACGAGCAGCGGCAGCCCGCGATCCCATTCCGCCAGGAGTCGTGATGCGAGCTCCGGCTCGCGCACTCGCACCTGCTCCTCCCAGTCGCCGACCGGCCCGGGGTCGAGCCGGTCGAAGGCG
>JAICZB010000043.1 GCA_025933895.1 Thermoleophilia bacterium | reverse complement strand
CTGCTCGAGTTGTTCGGCGGCTTCGGCGGCGTCTTCCTCGAGCAGGAAGGCGATGCTCTCCACGGCGAGCCGTTTCGCGCGGTCGAAGACGTCGCAAACCACGGCTTCTACTCCCAGCTCGTGCAACAGCGGCGCCTTCTACGGCGAGCGGGTCAGACCGACGATGTCGTGCGTACGGAGGTGCGGCAGCGTGGCGCGGCCGAGCACGCCTGTTGCGCGCGCGAAGAGGATGCGCACAGCACGGTCACAGCGGATGAGTGGGCGCCGGGCGTTTAGCTCGCGGCCGGAAGGAAAAACGGACTACGATGAATTCTCTCCATCTCATCGAGCTATTCCTCGTCGTGGCGGGCGTCGCCTACCTGATGATGCTCGCGGGAGTGGCGAAGAACGCGCTCGAACCGAAGCGCGTCCGTCGGACGTGCCCCTCCTGTGGGCGACTGACCGACGACTGTCGCTGCCGACGCTAGCCCCTCACGCCGTGCTGCGTTTCTTCTTTCGGCAGCGCGGAAGATGCTGAAGGCCGTTCCCCCGCGCGTGCTCCTCTCCGTCGCGCCCAGGTCGGTCGAGGTTGCAAGGGAGAGGACGAGGAGGCTACGGGGATGACGGAATTCTCTCTCGGCGCGCCGTGCAGGGACGAGCTCGCGGACGCGATCGATGCGCTCGACGACGTGCTGCGGCTGGACACTCTCGGTGAGGTCGACCTGCCGCCGTACCTCACCCGGCTGCTGCTGCAGCTCGAGGAAACGCTCACCGCCGCTCCGGCGCAATCGCAGGTCGCAGCATGATCGAGAGCGCTCGTCCGTCGACCGGCCTGGAGCAGCCTTCCGGCCAAGAGGAAGCCGCCGGCAAGCCGAGGCTCGTCTTCTTCTACTCGCCGACGTCGGGCCGCTGCCGCCGCACCGAAGGACACCTCGCGCAGGCCCTGCAGCGCCGGCACAACCACGACACGTTCGAGCTGGTCCGCGTGGACGTCGACACGAATCCGCAGCTCGCACGGCGGTTTCAGGTCACCGAGCTGCCGACCTTCGTCGTCGTCGAGGGGCGGCGGGCGGTGCGGCGGATCGTCTCCCCGCGCGGCAGCCGCGAGCTGGGAAGGGAGCTCGAGGAATGGCTCCGGTAGCCCTGTCGGCTAGTCGTCCGGCTCGTCGAGCTGGTCGGCGAGCCACTTGCGCAGCCGGTCGAGGTCGGCCTCGAACGAGGAGATCTCCTCCTCGAGCTCGCGGTTGCGTTGCCGCATCCGCCGCAGTCGCTCGCTGTAGGCATCGAGCAGGGACTCCAGCTCCCGCGTCTTCTCGCGGAGCTCTTCGACGAACGCCTCCCGACCCATGACCGAAGCCCTCAGGCGGACCTGCGACCGCCGTTGGCGCCGCCGCGGCTGCGGCTGACACGGCGGACGTCGTAGGTTGGGGTCTGCGACTCGAGGACGGCTCCCTCGGCATCGTGGCCGGGCGCGGTGAGAACGCTGTCTTCCGTCCGGCGGATCTCGCGGTACTCGTTGAGGGCGACCATCACGACCGTCCGGCAACCGGGCTCGCTGCACTCGCAGAGCATGGGCACGCGGGAGACGAACCGGAGCTGCTCCGCTTTCTCGGCGATGCGGTCGTTCGCCTTGCGGGCGTCCATCGCCCGGCTTCCTCCTCTGTCGGACGCTGTGCCGTGAACCCGATAAGTCATGGTCGCTCTGTCGGGTGCAACGGCCATTCCCCGCGACCGGTAACGCCTAACGTTGCCCGGACTCGTCAGGTCGCGGATTACGGCGGACGAAAGCGGGGGAACCGCAGGCATGAAGAAGTTGCTGGAAATCCTCGTCTGCTTCGTGCACGCGCTCGCCGTGGTGCTCGCGTGGATCAACCTGGCCGGCCGGAGTGACCTGAGCGGGGGACAGAAGCTCGCCTGGGGCGTCTTCGTGATCGTGCCGATCGTGCCGTTCGTCTACGTCCTGACCGGCGGCGACCTCTGGTGAGCCGGTAGGCGGCCCTGCCGTCGCGAGCGCTAGCGCTGCCCGAGGCCGTGCCCGAGGAGCGCGATCGAGAGGACGAAGCCGAGAATCAGGGCGAGCAGCCAGAGGGACGCGACCCCGTCCCTCGACCACTCGAAGGTCGCGACGCTCGGATCGGGCTGCATGAAGCCGCGACGGGATCGCGCGGTGACCGACATCAGCCCCGGCACCCGGCGCTTCGGCCGCGGCGGCGACATCGTCCCGCTAAGGACGGCTTCCGCCGGGCGGCTTCGGTTGGGCTGGGAGGTCATCTCCGTCTGATCGTGTCGCGGGCGCCGAGCCCGGATCCCTCCTTCGGGGAACCGCCGAGCGGCGGCCACGTCCTGCTCGACGTTAGCGGTCCGGGGAGCAGCACCTAGATTGCGAAGTGGCCGGGCGCAGGTGTAGCTACTAGAGGCCCTCCTATCTGATCGCGCGTCCGCGGGCTTGACGGCGCCCGCGTCCGGCGTCACGATTGCGCGCAAGGACGCCCCGTCCCGTGCGGCAGAGCGGGTCGATCGAAAGTCGCACGCGAGGAGGCGGGATGTTCAGGCAGCTCTACAGCTCGTTGACCGAGAAGATCGATCGCCGGGTCGGGTGGGACAAGCTGCCCTGGCCTCTGGGCATGCTCGTCCTGCTCGGACTTCGTTTTCGGCTACGTGCGAAGAACCTCTACGACTCGGGCCGCGGGGTCCAGGATGTGCCTCCGGCCGGCGACGAGTGGCACGTCGACCACCTGACCGCCCGCACGGTCGACGGGACGTACAACGACCTCGAGCAGCCGCTGATGGGCGGGCTCGGCAGCCGCTTCGGCCGCAACGTCCCGCTCGGCCACGCCTTCCCGGATCCGGACGACCGCCTGCTCGAGCCGAACCCGCGCCTGGTGAGCCTCGAGCTGCTGATGCGCAACGAGTTCATCCCTGCGACGACGCTCAACCTGCTCGCCGGTGCCTGGATCCAGTTCGAGGTGCACGACTGGTTCAGCCACGGCCAGAACGAGACGGAGAACCCGTGGCGCGTCGACCTCTCGGCGGACGATCCGTGGCCGCAGCACCCGATGGAGATCCAGCGGACGCGGCAGGACCCGAGCGCGGACCCCTCCGGCCCGCCGACCTTCGTCACCGCCGACACCCACTGGTGGGACGGCTCGCAGATCTACGGCAGCGATCCGACCTTCGCGCGCGCGATCCGCAGCGGCGAGGAGGGGCGGCTGCGCATCTCGCCCGAAGGGCTGCTGCCGGAGGACGTCGAGTCCCACGTCGACCTGCGCGGCGTCGCCGGCAACTTCTGGGTCGGGCTCGCGCTGCTGCATGCGCTCTTCATGCTCGAGCACAACGCAATCTGCGAGCGGCTGCACGCCGAGTACCCGGAGCTCGACGACCAGGCGCTCTACGAGAAGGCGCGCCTCGTCAACGCGGCGCTCATGGCCAAGATCCACACGGTCGACTGGACGCCCGCGATCATCGCCCACCCGACGACCGTCCGTGCCCTGCGGGCGAACTGGTTCGGGATCCTCGGCGAGCGATTCGACAAGATCTTCGGCCGCCGCACGCGCCTCGAACTGTTCCACGGCATCCCCGGCTCGAAGAAGGAGCTCTGCGGCGTCCCGTACTCGCTTACCGAGGAGTTCGTCGGGGTCTACCGGATGCACCCGCTCATCCCCGACGAGTACGAGTTCCGTGCGCTCGCCGACGACCGGCTGATCCAGCAGCGCACGTTCGACGAGGTGAATGCGCTGCACGTCCGCGAGTGCCTCGAGCAGGTACCGCTCGCCGACGCGCTGTACTCGTTCGGCATCGCCCACCCCGGAGCGATCACGCTGCACAACTACCCGCGCAGCCTGCAGCACTTCAACCGCCCCGACGGCGAGCTGCTCGACCTCGCGTCGATCGACATCGTGCGCACGCGCGAGCGCGGCGTGCCGCGGTACAACGAATTCCGGCGGCTGTTCCACATGGACGCGCCGGCGACCTTCGAGGAGATGACCGGCGGGGACGCGGCCCTGGCCGCGGAGCTCGAGCGCGTCTACGGCGACGTCGAGCGCGTCGATCTGATGATCGGGCTCTTCGCGGAGCCGAAGCCGGAGGGCTTCGGCTTCAGCGACACGGCCTTCCGCGTCTTCATCCTGATGGCGTCGCGGCGGCTCGAGGCGGACCGGTTCTTCACCGACGACTACCGGCCCGAGATCTACACGAAGGCCGGGATCGACTGGGTCGAGGCGAACAGCATGCGCACCGTGCTCCTGCGCCACTTCCCCGAGCTCGCGCCCTCGCTCGAGGGAGTCTCGAATCCCTTTGCGCCCTGGAAGCGCGTCTCGGTCCCCGCCGCGGCTCCCAGTCCGGCGGCGACGGCAACCGCATGAAGGAGCTCGCACCGGGTGTGTACAGCCTCGGCCACGGGAAGGGCGGTCACGTCCACGCCTTCCTGCTCGAGTCCGGCGGCGAGCTCCTGCTCGTCGACACGCTCTTCGAGGGCGACGCACGTCTCGTCCTCGACGCCGTGCGGCAGCTCGGGCGTTCTCCTACCGAGATCAAGCGGATCGCGATCACCCACGCGCATCGCTCGCACCTCGGCGGTCTCGCGGCGCTCAAGCGCATCACGGGCGCGACCGTGTACGCGCATCGCTGGGAAGCGGACATCGTCGCCGGCGACCGCCGCGCGCAGGCGGTGTCGATCGTCCCGCACCAGTCGATCAAGCTGATCCCGTTCCAGCTCGGCCTCTGGCTCGACCGCCCGCGGCATACGCCCTGCCCGGTCGACGAGCTGCTCGACGAAGGCGATTCGCTCGGCCCGCTGCAGGTCATGCACTCGCCGGGACACTCGCCCGGCCACCTGACCTTCTGGTGGCCCGAGCGCCGGTTCCTCATCGCCGGCGACGGCATCGCGACCTGGCCCGATCTCTGCGCCGGCTGGAAGGTCTTCAACCTGAACCACGTGCAGCACAAGGCCTCGCTCGGGCGCCTGGCGTCGTTCGAGCCGCTCACGGTGGGCGTCGGCCACGGCGAGCCGATCGTCGAGGACGCAGCCGATCGCGTCCGTCGGCTCGCCGAGTCGTACTGAGCTCGGCCTCACTCGAGCCAGGGGAGCACGCTGATCGAGACGAGGGCACGGTCCGCACCGGGCGTGGGCTCGGCGCGGGTACGGAGCTCCTGAATCAGCTCCACGAGCCGCTCGGCGAGCGCGTCGGCTTCCTCCGGAGTCAGCTCGAGGAACCAGTTGCCGACGAATGCTCCTCCACGCCAGGCTGCGCTCACCTCACTCGTGACGATGCGGCGCCGGGCCAGCTCGTCGCGCGCGAAGAACAGCCCCAGGACGCGCGCAGTGATTGCGCGGCCCTCGAGATCGTCGTCGGTCGGGATCAGGACGAACGGGTCGGGTCGGCGCCACCAGCGTTCCCGACGGGTTCCGAGCTCGGGATCCTCCACGACGGCGCCGGCACGCTCGAGCACTCGCAGGTGGTAGCTCGTCGAGCCGCTCGACTCGCCGAGCCGCCGTCCGAGCATCGACGCGGTCGCCGGACCTTCGGCGAGCAGCCCGAGGATCTCGAGTCGGAGAGGATGGGCCATCGCCCACATCTGGACGCGTGTCGGGTCGCGTGCGGCCATTGCAAAAAACTTTTGCAACAGATCATCTCATCCCCGCGTCCGAAAGAACGTGGGGAACGGAGACATCGCCTCGGCGCAGCTGTGCCGAATTTCACCTCGTTAGGTACTTCACAGCCGGTCGGAGTGGCTTATTGTCCGCTCCTGCCGGGCCAATCAGGCAACTAGAAGGGGGAGACGAATGAATGGACTGAGGTTCGCCTTGCTTGCGGCAGTCTCGGCGTTCGTGCTCGCGCTGGGTGCTTCCACCGGCGCCGCCGGCACAAGCAAGGGCTCCGCGAAGATCATCTCGGGAACCGCCGGTGCAACCACCGCCGGCTGCCTCGCGCACATCCCGGGTGGCCTAAGCGCTGACGAGAACGACCTGAGCGAGTACTACACGTCGGGGTGCACGGGTCACGACGAGCCGGAGCTCGATCCGGTGTCGTCGCATTCGCGCTCCGCACAGAACATCACGTGGCATGTCCAGCTGCCGGCCGACGGTGTGAAGCCGGTCTCGAGCGTCGGGCCGACGTTCTGGTTCGGCGGTACGGTCAAGGACTCGAACCCGCACAAGATCGGCCAGGAAGGCTTCCTCGAGCTGCAGTTCTATCCGGATTCCTTCACCAAGAACTGCTTCTCGAACGGCGGCTTCAACCTCGTGCACGCGCCCGACACCTACACAGCGTGCTCGCCGGTCTGGACGATCGCGAAGCAGGGTAAGCAGATCGCCGAGCCGGCCGCGTTCAACGGCATGATCACGGACGCCACCGGCAAGGCGCCGTTCGTCATGCACGCGCTCGATATCGTCGACGTCCACATCTGGGCGCCGTCGTCGGACTCGGCCTACCAGGAGCAGGTCACGGACGAGACGACCGGTGAGCAGTCGAGCATCCTCGTGCTCATCAGCCCCAAGGACGGCCCTCTGACGCCGGAGTTCTCGAAGAACAAGATCGGCAACGCCCTCGACTGGGGCGGCGTCTGGGACACGCCGATGGCGTTCGTCTGGGAGATCGGCCACGCGGACATCTACGGCCCGACTCCGCTGCAGTTCTGCGTTCCGGGTCAGTCGAACTGCGACTCGTTCAACGAGGCCAGCTGGGCCGGCTTCTCGCCGATCCGGATCTTCGACGCCACGTTCGGTGACGACTCGCATCAGCAGAGCTGGGCCGCGGTCTCCGACACGGGCGGGATCGCCGAGGTGCTCGGCAACTCGTTCGTCGGCCCGACCGAGTGCCCGAACGGGTTCGGCGGTGCCTTCTGCATCTATCCGTACTTCTCGTTGGACGACGGCGGCGCCATCAACTTCGGCGTCCACCGCTCCTTCACCGCCGATGACCTCATGGGCGCGAACCAGTTCAACCAGGACGCGTCTTCCTGTCCGGACGACGGCGTCTTCACCGGCGGCACGTACTGCGCGACCACCATCATCAAGTAACGGAACGACGAGGAGGCGGGCGCCGGCCGGTGCCCGCCTCCTGAACCTTCGGGAGTAGTCCGACCGCCGCTGTTCAATGCGTTCATGTCTCCGGCGGTCAGGCTCGACACCGGCATTCCGGCGGCGATCGTCCTCGTCGCGCTCACGGCTCTCGCGGAGCAGCTGAACGTCGTCGTCGCGCGCCGGACGCGCGTATCTCTCGCGGGTCCGTTTCTCGTTGCCGCAGCACTCGTCGGCGGACCGTGGCTCGGCGCCTGCGCCGGCGCGTCGATCGAGGCGTTCACCGCCGGCGAGGTCCGGAGAAAGCGTGCCCTGGGCGCGGTTGCCGGCGCGCTGCAGGGATTCGTGGTCGGCCTGGCCGGACAGCAGCTCGCGAACCGCGGGGTGCCGGGCGCCGTCGTGGTCGCGACCGTCGGGCTGGTCACCGGATTCGCGCTCAACGTGAGGATCGTGCTGCCTGCGCTCGGGCGGAGCATGAGGCTACGCCGCGAGCTGCGTGCCGCGTGGCGGGCCATCGTCGTCGGCTGGTTTCTCCCGGCGCCACTGCTCGTTGCCTTCCTCTATCTCTTCCAGACGGCGCCGGGACTTGCGCTCGCCTTCGCCGCCGGTCTCCTGCTGGTTGCCGCTGTTGCGAACCGGCTCCGGCGCCGGCTCGAGCGGACTCTCACGGCGGAACGCTCGCGCGCACGTGTCGATGCTCTGACCGACGCGCCGAACCGCTACGCGCTCGCCGAGGCGCTCGCTGCCGAGCAGGCGCGCATCAGGCGCGGCGGGCGCACGGCCGCGGTCTGCTTCCTCGACCTCGACCGCTTCAAGACGGTCAACGACACGTACGGATACGCCGCCGGCGATGCACTTCTCGTGGACGTCACGCAGCGACTGCGCGACCACCTGCGCGGGAGCGACCTCGTCTTTCGGTGGGGCGGAGAGGAGTTCGTCGTGCTCGCGCCGCACGTCGAGAGCACCGAGCTCGCCGACTTCGCCGAACGGCTCCGGCTGCTCATCGCCACCCGGCCGTTCGCGATCGACGGGCGTCCGCGCACGATCACCGGCTCCGTCGGAGCCGTGCTGCTCGACGGTGCGCACTCCGCGGAGGGCGCACTCGAAGCTGCGGGCCGGCTCGTGCGCAAGGCCAAGGTCACGCGCAACACGGCCGTCGTCGACGGGACGTGGGAGAGCAGGAGTAGATCGCAGCTCCCGCGGGCAGCTGGCGCCTAGAGAAACGTCCTGCAACGGCGTAGGGTTGCAACCTGCGGCAAATCCAGGAAGGGGGAAGTTTGAAACGGATTCGAGTTCCGATGAAGCGCCTTGCCGTGACAACGGCAGGCGTCCTGGTCGTGTCTCTGCTCTCCGTGACCGCCGCGACTGCGGGGTCGTCGGCCATGAGGGTGCCGTGCGGAGGCCAGGCGGCGCTGGTGGCGGCGATCGACGCGGCGAATTCGGCGGGCGGCGGCACGATCCACCTTGCCAAGCGGTGCGAGTACGACCTGACGACCGCCGACAACGGGGAGAACGGCCTGCCCGTCGTCATGACTCCGATCCAGATCGTCGGCCACGACGCCACGATCGACGGGACCGGCTCGGTCCGCGTCTTCGAGGTCGACGGCCCGGGTGGGAACCTCACTCTCGACGACATGACGATCACCGGCGGGTCGGCAGCCGACTTCGGCGGCGGGATCGCGAACCTCGGTGGAGCGGTGACGTTGTACGACACCCACGTGACCGGCAATTCGGCCGGCGTCGCAGGAGGGGGCATCGCCAACGCCACCTTCGACCCGTCGAGCGTGGCCCAGCTGAACCTGCGCCGCAGCTCTGTGAGCGACAACGCGCAGACGCAGGCCCCGAGTCAGGACCAGAACGGCGGCCTGGGCGGCGGCGGGATCGTGAACGTCGACGGAACCGCGACGCTCTTCCGCACGCGGGTGAACGGGAACACGGCCCAGGGCGGTGTCGGCGGCGGCATCGCCAGCGGCGACTACCTCGGTGCCGGCGGTGTGACGGTACTGAACCTCAACCGCAGCGAGGTCAACCACAACGTCGCCCCGAATGCCGGAGGCGGCGGCATCCAGAACCTGCTGGGGTCGGCCAACCTGAACCACAGCGAGGTCGACGGCAACACGTCATTGAACGGTGGTGGCATCTCGAGCGGCAACCAGGGAAGTCCGAAAGGCACCGCCAACCTGCGGGTGATCCACAGCGAGGTCGAGGGCAACACGGCCACTGCGGGCCCCGGAGGAGAAGGTCCTCCCATCGCCGCGGCCGGGATCGCGAACGGCAGCAACGCCGTGCTCAGCCACAGCGAGGTTGAGCACAACACTGCTCCGAACGGGATCGGCGGCGGCGTCGTGAACCACGGGATGATGGTCATCCGCTTCTCCGAGGTGGACGGGAACGTCGCGGCCGCGGCCGGCGTCGCAGGCTCGGGCGGCGGGATCGTGAACGCGCAGGGCCCGCCCGGCACCACCCCGGCAGTCCTGACCGTCACTCACAGCACGGTGAACCACAATCGCGCCGGTGGGTTCGGCGGCGGCATCGCCAACGGCGTGCCCCTGCCTCCGGGTCCCCCGCCTCTGTTCGGCGGCCAGCTGACGGTACGGCACAGTCAGGTGGAGGGAAACACCGCTGCCAACGGCGGCGGCATCTTCAACTTCAACGGCTCGGTGACGCTCTCGGAATCCGACGTCACCGGGAACCACGTCGACAACTGCGAGCCGACGGGGACCATCGCCGGCTGCACGAACTAGCGCGTCGACGCGACCTCGGCTCTGGACGGGCCCGGCACGAGCCGGGCCCGTCCGCCTGGCAAACCGCTTCGAACCGCGATTGAATAGCCGGCGGGAGGGCCGCGGCTGCGGCGGCGGCCCTCCCGCTCGGAGGACGGCGCCGATCGGGCGGCGACACGCGCCGATCGCTGGCACCATGCCCCGCGGATGAAGGGCATCGCCACCCTCGTCGTCACGGCCGTCCTTTCCGTCACCGCCGCGACGACCCATCACACGGCCCAGCACACGGTGCAGCGCACCGGCGTCGAACGGCTCACCCCCGCGCAGCGGCACGCGATCAAGGCAGCCGGGGAGTGGCATCGCGGCTGTCCCGTCTGGATGTCGCAGCTGCGCGTCCTCAGCTTCCGCTACTACGGCTTCGACCGGACGACGCACGTCGGCCAGATCGTCGTCAACCAGACGGTCGCGCACCCGCTCGCCAAGGTGTTCGGGAAGCTCTACCGGCTGCGGTTCCCGATCCGGGACGCCGCGTTCGCGTCGACGTACGGGCCGCATCCCGACCGGAGCGGCGACGTGACCGCGTCGATGGAATGCCGCGACGCCGCCGCGTCGCCGTGCAGTAGCAGCGCCACCACGCACCACTGGTCGATGCACGCGTTCGGTGAGGCGATCGACCTCGACCCGCGCGAGAACCCGTATGTCGGGTGCGGCATGACGCGCGACAAGACCGCGCTCTCGTACCTCAAGCGGTCACATCACCGGCGCGGGATGGTGACGCCCGCCGTCCGGCGCGCCTTCGCCTCCATCGGCTGGGGCTGGGGCGGCTCGTGGTTCGGCTCCACGAAGGACTACATGCACTTCTCCTCGAACGGCCACTAAGAAGGCTTGATGAAGAAGGTTCTGCTCGCCGCGGCGCTCGTCGCCGCCGTTCTCGTCCCAGCTGCGTCTGCGGGCCGCACGCATCGCGTGAAGCTCTCGCTCGTGGCGCTGTCGAAGTCCACGCTCGGCGCCGCAAGCCGCGGGCTGGTTGTCTCCCGCGACTCGGGCGTCGTCTCGAATGCCGAAGCCTCGAACACCTCGATCGGGGCTCAGTCGAACACCTTCGCCAAGCTCGGCCGGCTCACCGGCTACGACCTCACGTACGGGGACCGCTACAGCGGCCGCGCCGGGGTGACGGAGATCGGAACCGCCGTCGACAAGTACAAGACGTCCTCCGACGCCAGGCACGGTCTTGCGTTCTGGCGGAAGGACGACGCGAAGTTCACGGCCCTCGAGCCCTACGGGCTCGCCGTTTCGGTCCGGGCGCTGAAGGCGCCGAAGGTCGGCACACACCGCTTCGCCGAGGGCACGACCTTCACCGTTCCGAGTGCGGTGCCCGTTGCGTTCGTCGACGAGCAGTTCACCGACGGCCGGTACGTCCTCCGCGTCGACGTCGGAGCCGGCTCGGTGACGGCTGCGTCCCGCGTCGCGTCGAGGCTGGCGCGGAACCTCGATCATCGGCTCCGGCTCGCCGAGGCAGGCCATCTGCGGGGCAAGCCGGTCGAGCTTCCGCCCCGGCTCGAAGTCGGCCCACCCGCCGGCGGCCCGGACCTGGCGACGCTCGCGCTCACGACCTCCGATCTCGGCGGCCAGGCGACGATCGTCGACCACGGTTACCAGACGCCGGGGCCGCCGTCGCTCTCCGAATACGAGCTGGACATGGAGCCTGCGGGCAGCTTCGAGGATCTGACCCAGCTCCTCGGTTGGTTTCCGAGCGCCAACGAGGCAACCGTGTTCGGCAGGTTCACCGGCGTGGCATTCGCCTACGCTTTCGCGAGCGGATTCGGCTTCGGGGGGTCCGGCCGGTTCACACCGGTGGATCTGAGCGACGTCGGGGACGCCGCGTACGGCGGGATCGTGACCCTGTCACGGACGGGACAGCCGACGGTCTACCTGGCCATCGTCTCGCTCTCGTCCGGCCAGGCGTACGATCTCGTGCTCGCGTCCGGCCAGTCGCAGATCCAGCCCGCCGATGTCGTGAACCTGGCTCAACTCGCGGCGAATCGGCTCAATGCCGGGGT
>JAICZB010000245.1 GCA_025933895.1 Thermoleophilia bacterium | reverse complement strand
GGTCGCGCCCGAGGACGCGCTTCCGGGACACGACACCGCGATGCAGGTGCCCGAGCGGCACGACGTGCTCGGGACGCCGCTCGAGCCGCCGTTCCCGGAAGGGATGGAGCAGCTCGTCGTCGGGATGGGCTGCTTCTGGGGCGCCGAGCGCGTCTTCTGGCAGGCCGACGGCGTCTACACGACCGCGGCCGGCTACGCGGGCGGGTACACGCCGAACCCGACCTACGAGGAGGTTTGCAGCGGACGCACCGGCCATACCGAGGCGGTCCTCGTCGTCTTCGACCCGGCCGTTCTCCCGCTCGAAGGCGTCCTCCGCCTCTTCTGGGAGGGCCACGATCCGACGCAGGGAATGCGGCAGGGCAACGACCGCGGGACGCAGTACCGCTCGGCGGTCTACTGGGCGAACGACGCGCAGCGGGCGGCGGCGGAGTCGACGCGCGACGCCTTCCAGGCCGAGCTGGCACGGTCCGGCTACGGCGAGATCACGACCGAGATCGCGGAGGCCGGTCCCTTCTACTACGCCGAGCCGTACCACCAGCAGTACCTCGCCAAGAACCCGAACGGCTACTGCGGGCTCGGGGGCACCGGCGTCGCCTGTCCCGTCGGGCTCGTTACGCCGTAGCGCCCGCAGCCCGCAACCGCGTGATCGTCGAAGCGACGGGTGGGGAGGACTGGGCTCCTCCTCCGGCCGGCTGAGGCGCATCCCGAAACAACGGGCGGCCGTTCTCTCACGAGACTCCAACGGAGGTGTGAGATGGCAGGTCGGAAGCAGCGTCTGAAGGGCAAGGCCAACGAGGTCGCGGGAAAGGCGAAGGCCGACGCCGGCTACGAGACCGGCAGCAAGAAGACCGAGGCCAAGGGCGTCGGCAAGGCGCTCAAGGGCAAGGCCCAGCAGGCGGCCGGCAAGGCCCGCAGCTAGATCGTCTTGCTCATCGCGACGGCGTTCTCCTCGTAGCCGAGCGACCGGTAGAGGCCGCGCGCGACCTCGTTCCGCCCGAAGACGTTGAGCACGACGCGGTCGAGGTCGCGCCGTCGCGCTTCCTCCTCGGCGAGGACCATCGCAGCCTTGCCGTACCCGCGGCCCTGATGTGCCTCGTCGACGTGGACGTCGTAGACGAAGAGGCACTGACGCCCCTGGCTCATGTCCTCGCGTTCCGCCAGCCACAGCTCGCCGACGGGCTCGCCGTCGGCCTCGAGCACGAAGACGAGCTGCTCCTCAGAAGGGCGTCCGCCGGGAAAGAGCTCCTCGACCTGTGCTTCTGCCCTCGCCGTGGCCACTTCCGTCGAGAATCCGCCGTCGTCGATCATCGCCCGGGCGTAGCCCTCGCGCATCTGCGGCAGCCAGGCGCCGTACTCGTCCTCCCGCATCGGCCGCAGCTCCACCGCCATCTTGCAGAGCCTATCCCGAGCCCTGATCGCCGCTCATGAAGAAGGACGCGAACGAGCCGGCGATCGCGGTGACGACGAAGATCCCCCAGAACTCGAGCAGGACATCGACGATCTGACCCGCGTGCGTGACGGGATTCCCGAACGCCGACGAGACCGTCACGATCTGCACGGTCGCGAAGAAGAGGGCGTCGCCGAAGCCGTGGATATTGCCGCCGCGAAGCCCGCTCTCGAACGACCACATCAGCACCGCGCACACGGCGTCCACGATCGCCGACACGAAGAAGGCGATGAGCACGCGCGCGAGCAGCCGTCGATGACGCTCGCTCCACGTGATCAGACGCCGCAGCTCCTCGCCCAGCACCGGGCACGAGGCTAGAGAACGGCCCGGTCGGCACGGCTCCGTCCGGCCGGGTTGACAGAAGTCCGGGGCGGTTGTTGAGTCAGGGCATTCCCACGCACGCCGCGGGGGGTCGACAAGGAGGATTCGATGAAGCGTTTCCTGATGCTCGTAGGGGTCGCGGTGGTCGCTGCAGCCATGTACGTCGCAGCCTCCCCGGCGAGCCAGCAGGCGAAGGGACCGACGGCGCGCCAGTTCAAGGCGCTCAAGGCGCAGGTGGCTACGCTGAGCAAGAAGCTCAAGACGGTCAAGTCCGAGGCGGATGCCGCGGTTGGGATCATCGGGCTTTGCTACCTCACGGTCAGCGGCAATACGGCCTCCTTCAACGTCTTGCCGGTGACCCAGTTCGGCAGCAGCGTGTCGGGCTTCCTGTACGGAACAAGCGACATGTCAGGCGCCTCTGCACCCAGGACGGCCCTCGATGTCGACAATGTGAGCCCGCAGGACTACCTCCAGGAGGTCACTCCGGCGTGCGTCACCGGCACCACAGCGATGCGCAGGGCGGCGGAGCACGCGGCGGGCAGTCGCCTGCAGCGTTGGGTCGAGCACACTCGCTGAGCGCGAGCGGGGAGGGCGGTCCCCCGGCGTCCGCCCTCCCTCGCCGACTGCTAGGCGGCGAGCTCCTCGAGATGGAGCCGGTAGAGGTCGGGCTCGCACGCCTCGAAGCCGTCGACGACGTCCGGGTCGAAGTGGGAGCCGCGACAGCGGCGGATCTCCTCCGCTGCCACTTCCCAGCTGACGGGCGCCCGGTACGGGCGCTGGTCGGTCATCGCGTCGAGCGAGTCGACGACGGCGAAGATCCGCGCGCCCAACGGGATGCTCTCCTCGGAGAGCCTGTCTGGGTACCCGTTGCCGTCCCACCGTTCGTGGTGGGAGCGGATGACGCGCGCGCCTTCCTGGTTGAGCAGCGGGACATGGGCGAGCAGCCGCTCGCCGAGCTCGGCGTGCTCCTGCATCCGCCGGCGCTCGGACGTCGTCAGGCGGCCGGGCTTGAGGAGAATGCCGTCGGGGATGCCGATCTTCCCGACGTCGTGCAGGAGGAAGCCCCATTCGAGGCTCGGGTCGTCGAGCAGGCCCGGCGCGACCTCGAGCGTGAGCCTCGTGGCATAGGAGGTGACCCGGCGAGAGTGCCGGCTCGTCCCGAAGTCGCGCGACTCGAGAGCCGACGCGAGCACGGCGACGGTCTGCGCGTAGGCCTCGTGCAGGAGCTGGTGCTGGCGGCGGCCGATCTCGATCAGCCGGTTCAGGTCGGCCACGTCGACGACGTCGCTCGGGCCGAGCTCGCCGAAGCCGTTCTCCTTGACCAGCGGCGTGACGAGCGTGATCAGCTCGAGCGGGCTGAACGGCTTGCGCAGGAAGGCCTGCGCACCCGCGCCCCGTGCGGAGCGCCCGGCCTCGTCGGAGCCGCTGATGGCGACGATCGGGATCTTGCTCGTCTGCGGCGTCTCGCGCAGCCGCTCCAGGTAGAAGATGCCGTCGATCCCGGGGAGCCCGATGTCGAGCAGGATCGCATCCGGCCGCGACTCGACGAGCACACGCTCCGCCTCGATCACGTCGTACGCCGTGTCCACCTCGTACCCCTCGAGCTCGAACGTCGTCCGAACCAGCTCACAGAGCAGCCGGTCGTCGTCGATGACCAGGACTCGGCGTGTGCGGCGCATGACGAACCCCTTCCTGCTGACGGCAACTTCTGCCTTCACTGTCGGCAGGGGCCGGGGTCACGTTGAGGGCTGCCCTCGTGGCGGGTTGGTCAGATCGTGGGAGGAGTTTCTGCCGAAACCTGCCGCAGGATGAGCGGGAGAGATCACCCTTTGGGGTGATAGCTACCGCTGGATCTGGAGCAGTCCGGCGGCCTGTAGGCGCTCGGCGATGGTGAAGCCGATCGGTTGGCAGACACTCGCCGAGGTTCGCGGGACGCCTGCCTGCGCGAGCCAGGATCCGCGGG
>JAICZB010000126.1 GCA_025933895.1 Thermoleophilia bacterium | reverse complement strand
GACGCCTCGATCCCCCACTCGCCGCTCCAGCTCTCGCCCGGCTCGAGCCGAATCACGCCCTCGCCGGTGCGGAACGCCTGCGGCGGGCAGGTCATCGGCTCCACGGCCAGCCCGCGTCGGCCGATGTCCGGCAGGTCGCCGGTGAACACCTGCAGCCACGGCCAAGCGCCGTCGGCCCAGACCGTCACCTCCCCCACCTCGACGCGCCAGCCGCCGGGCTCGTGGCGCGTCTCGTCGAGCTGCCTGTCCCCCAGACGTTCCCCGTCGAGGCCGAGGTCGTCGACGCGGCCGCTCGGCGCGACGACGTACGGGTGATGGCCGGCGCCGAACGGACAGGCCCGGCCGCCGGCGTTCTCCGCCTCGGTCCGCACCGTGAGACCCGTCTCGGCGAGCCGGTACTCGACGCGCAGCCGCAACGAGAACGGATAGCCCGGCTGCGGATGCACAACGTGCTCGAGCAGGACGCGCGCCGGCTCCCGCTCGACCGCGCGCCAGCTCGTCCAGCGGACGAGGCCGTGGATCGCGCTGCCGCTGGAGACCTCGGTCACGGGTAGCTGCAGCTCCTCGCCGTCCCACTCGTAGCGGCCGCCGGCGAGCCGGTTCGGCCACGGCGCGAGCACCTGACCGCGACCCGAGCTGCACATCTCGTCCTCTCGGTAGCCGAGCAGCACGCCTTCCCACTCGCGGATGCCGCCGCCGACCTCGACCACGACGACGCAGTGCGCTCCCGCCGCGAGCTCGAACTGCTCGCCGCTCGGGAGGGTCACGCGGTACGAACTGCGAGCCCGTCGACGATGTCGCGCAGGACGGACGTGTCCGCGTCGATCCCGTCCAGCCGGGCACGAGCCCGTTCGGCCGCCTCGTCGGCGTAGCGCCGCGCGCCGTCGGCGCCGTGCTCGCGCACGTAGCCGTCCTCGTCGAGGATGTCGTCCACGATCTGGAACAGGAGCCCGAGCTCCTCCGCGAACGCCCGCCACGGTGGCTGATCCTCCTCGCGCAGCCCCGCCGCCCAGAGCGCCATCGTCACGGACGCGTAGAACAGCCGACCCGTCTTCAGCCGGTGCACCGCGGCCAGGTCGTAGCCGGCGACCATCGTGTCGAGGTACTGGCCGCCGATCATCCCAAGCGTCGCCTCCGCGAGCTCGCGCGCGACCGCGGACGTCTCGTAGCGCGCCGCGAGCCGGAAGGCCTCCGCCAGCAGCGCGTCACCCGCGAGCACTCCGACTCCCTCGCCGAACTTCTTCCACGTCGCGGGTTGGCCGCGCCGCTCGTCGTCGTCGTCCATCGCGGGGAGGTCGTCGTGGACGAGGGAGAAGGTGTGGACGAGCTCGATCGCGAGCGCCGCCGGCATCACCTGCTCGACCGGCGCGTCGAGGGCCTCACCGACCGCGAGCGCGATGACGGGACGCACCCGCTTGCCGCCGACCTCGAGCGAGTAGCGCACCGACGTCGACTGCCCGTGCAGCTCCGGCCAGAGATCGAGCCGCTCGAGCGCCTCCTCGGCGAGCGACTTCAGCTCGTCAGGACTGTGCATCCGCCTCGGCCGCGCGCTGGGCGCGGGTCAGCTCCTCCTCCACTGCCTTGGCCAGCTCCGACAGCTCCCCGAGCAGCTCGATCGCCCGGTCCGGCGAGCCGCCCTCTCCCTCCGAGAGCCGCTCGAGCTCGCCGCGCACGGCCTCGACCCGCGCCAGCAGCTCCTCCGCCCGCGTCAACGAATCGTCTGTGCTCATTTCCCGCTCCGGCGCCGCCCATGTCGGCGCCTCCGCTCCTTGTTGAGCTCCGTCGAGCCTACGCTCACGTAGCCTGCTCCTCCCGCACGAGCTTGCCCAGGATCCCGTTCACCAGCCTCGCAGCATCCTCGGATGCATAGCGCTTCGCAAGCGTGACCGCCTCGTCGAGGACGACCTCGACCGGCACTTCGCGCTCGTCGAGCTCTTCGAGCGCGACCCGCAGGACGTTGCGCTCGACCGCGCCGAGGCGGTCGGCGGTCCAGTCGTCGGAAGCGGATGTGATCCGATCGTCGAGCGCGGCCGCGCGGTCGGAAACCGCGGCCGTGAGCCGGCGCGTGTAGTCGTCGACGTCGCCCTCGTACAGCGACCCGAGCGGCTTGCCGGTGACGTCCCACTGGAAGAGCATGAAGACGGCGGCGCGGCGGGCTTCCCGGCGGCTGATCGTGCTCACGACCGGACGAGCTCCTCGACGGTGACGTCGACCGCCTCGACCTCGACGTCGCACATCCGCATGAGCGCGTCGGCGACCCGCTCCTGCACCGCGGCCGAGACCTCGGGGAGGACGCGACCGTACGCGACGGCGAGCTGCAGATCAGCGCGGGCGCGGCCGTCCTCGAGCTCGACACCGAGCCGACGCCGTCCCTTGCGCAGGCGAGCGCCCTCGACGGACGCGACCGCCCGCCGCACGATCTCGGTCAGTGCGGCCTCGCTCACGCGCACCGAGCCGCCGCTCTCCTGGACGAGCACCCGGCTCAAGAGGTCCCGGCGAGCGCCGGCAGCCGGGCGCCGGCCTCCTCGAGGAAGGACGTCGAGTACTCGCCGCTGCGGAACTCGTCGCTGTCGACGATGTCGTCGAGGACTTCGAGGGTGGTGGGAACGCCGACGATCTCGAACTCGCGCAGCGCCCGACGGGCTCGCTCGATCGCGAGGCGGCGGGTGCCGTCCACGACGATGAGCTTCGCGATCAGCGAGTCGTAGTACGGCGTGATCGTGGTGCCCTCCTCGACGAACGTGTCGACGCGGACGCCGGGGCCGAGCGGCGGCCGGAAGCGCTCGATGAGACCAGGGGCCGGAGCGAAGCCGCGCGAGGGATCCTCCGCGTTGATCCGCAGCTCGATCGCGTGGCCGTTGCGCGGGCCTGCCCGCCCGCCGTGCGCCAGCCGCTCCCCCGCCGCGATCCGGATCTGCTGGCGGACGATGTCGATCCCGACGACACCCTCGGTGACCGGGTGCTCGACCTGCAGGCGTGCGTTGAGCTCGATGAAGGAGAACGAGCCGTCAGGCCCGACGAGGAACTCGAAGGTGCCCGCGTTGCGGTAGCCGATGTGCTCGCACGCTCGCTCGGCGGCAGACTCCATCTCCTCGCGCAGCTCGTCGTCGAGCGCAGGCGAGGGCGACTCCTCGATCAGCTTCTGGTGGCGGCGCTGGATCGAGCACTCGCGCTCGCCGCAGGTGAGGATGTGGCCGTGCTGGTCGCAGAGCACCTGGATCTCGACGTGGCGGGCCGGCGTGATCACCTTCTCGACATAGAGGGAGCCGTCTCCGAAAGCGGCCTGAGCCTCCGCCGAAGCCCGCTGGTAGGCGTCGTGGAGGCCGCCGGTCTCCGTCACGACCCGCATGCCCTTGCCACCGCCGCCGGCCGCGGCCTTCAGCAGGACGGGGAAGCCGAGCTCCTCGGCGGCGGCGCGCGCGTCCTCCGGCGCCGCAACGCCTTCCGTCCCGGGGACGAGCGGGACGCCGGCCGCCCGCATCTCGGCCTTGGCACGCGCCTTGTCGCCCATCCGCTCCATCACGTCCGCGGGCGGGCCGATGAAGACGACGTCGTTGTCCTCGCACGCGCGGACGAAGTCGGCGTTCTCGGAGAGGAAGCCGTAACCGGGATGGACCGCCTCGCACCCGGTCGTCTCGGCCGCGGCGATGAGCGCCGGGATGCTGAGGTAGCTGTCGGCGGCTGCAGGCGGCCCGATACGCACCGAGCGGTCGGCGAGGCGCACGTGGAGCGAGTGCTCGTCGGCCGTCGAGTACACGGCGACCGCCTCGATCCCGAGCTCGTGCAGCGCGCGGATCACGCGCACGGCGATCTCGCCGCGGTTGGCCACGAGGACACGTTCGAACACGGCAAGAGTCTATGGTCCGGCCGTGGACGTCCCCGAGGCCCACCTGGAAGAGACGGAGCACGGCCTCGTCTACAAGGGCGACGGCTGGTTCGTCGTCAACGCCGAGGACGTCCGCTGGCGCGAGTCCGAGGGCAGGGGCCGTAGCACGAACTTCGGCGGCGACATCCTCTTCGACCAGATCGGGATCGGCATCGACGTGCTGCCGCCGAACGAGCCGATGTCCATGTACCACTGGGAGAGCGACGAAGAGGACTTCCTCGTCCTCTCCGGCACTGCGACGCTGATCGTCGAGGGACAGGAGCGGCCGCTGCGACGGTGGGACTTCGTCCATTGTCCGCCGTACACCGAGCACACGATCGTCGGCGGCGCAGAGGGCTGCGTCGTGCTCGGCGTCGGCTCGCGGGAGCGGCACACCGAGATCGGCCCGGACGGCGAGCGGCAGGGCAAGGAGGGCGAGAGCGAGTACACGGTCGACGAGACGGCGGTCAGGTACGGCGCAGGCATCGAGCCGGGGACGCCGCAGAACGAGGCGTACTCCAGGTTCCCGCCGCGGCGGTTCGTCCGCTACGGCGGCTGGCTCGGCTGAGAGGATCCGCCGCGTGACGACGAACATGGAGCGCGCATTCGAGGCGCGTCCCGAGGTCCTCGCCGCCTGGCAGCAGCTGAACGGCTCGATCAAGGCGGGAATGGATCTCCGCCGGTACGAGCTTGCGACGCTCGCCGCCGCCCGCCGGCTGCGCTCGAGCTACTGCTGCCTGATGCACGGGAGGGTGTTGCGAGACGAGTTCGGCGAGCCGGTCGCGGAGATCGTCCGCGACAGACACAGCGCCCCGCTCGACGCGCTGGACGTCGCCGTCATGGACCTCGCCGAGCGGGTCGTGGACGACGCGACATCGATCGGCGACGCCGATCTTCAGCCGCTCCGCGAGCTCGGACTGTCCGACACGGAGATCATGGACGTCGTGCTCGCGGCGGCGGCCCGCTGCTTCTTCTCGAAGGCGCTCGACGGGCTCGGCGTCCTCCCCGACGCGGAGCTCGCGGAGCTCGAGCCGGAGCTGCTCGACGTGCTCGTCGTCGGCAGGCCGATCGCCGAGGCGTGAGCTTCAGTCCTAGAGCGCGGGCCGGCCGACGAGCGGCTCGAGCTCGAAGAGCAGCTGCCCGAACTCGACGGGCTCCGCGTTGTCGGCGTGCACGCCGCGCACGACGCCCTCGACGTCCGCCTTCACCTCGTTCATGAGCTTCATCGCCTCGAGGATGCACAGCGTCTGGCCGGGGGCGACGACGTCGCCGACCTCGACGAACGGCGGCGCGCCGGGCTGGGAGGCGCGGTAGAACGTACCGACCATGGGCGACTCGACGCGGACGAGCGTGCCGCTGACCGCACTCGTCGCCGCCGGCAGCTCCGGCTCGGGCACAGCCAGGGGCGCCTCGCCGGGGCTCGTGCCCGCAGAAAGGTCCTGCGTGGAGCGGACCGAGATCCGCATGCCGTCCTCCTCGATCGTCACCTCGCCGATCCCGGACTCCTGCACGATCCGCACGATCTCCTGGACCCGCTGGGCGCGGTGCTCCCCCACGCCCGCGAGCTCGTCGTCACGGCGGCCGCGGCCGCGGATCCCGCGCAGCAGCCGTTCGGCGTCCTCGCCGAAGAGACCGAGCAGGAGCAGCTCCTCCTCGCTCGTGGCGACGTCGCCCGCGCGCTCGCGCACCTCGTCGAACGGCGGCGTGACGTCCTCCTCGCTCTCGGGGTCGGCCATGAGCTGGACGACGCGCTCGAGCGCCGGATCGATCGGGGCCGGCGGCGTGCCGAAGGCGCCGGCGACAAGACCGCGCATCTCGTCGACGAGCGTGAGGTAGCGGCTCGCGGACAGGACGTTGATCAGCGCCTGCGAGGCGAGCACCTGGCCGATCGGGGACGCGAGCGGCGGCCAGCCGGTCTCGGCGCGGATCCGGTCGAGCTCCGCGAGCACCTCGTCGAGCCGGTCACCTGCGGCCTCCGCGTGGAGAGAGTGGTCGATCCCGGCGACGACGCTGGCCGGCAGGTCGTGGCGTGCCGCGAGCACCGCGATCCGAGGTACGAGCGGAGTCACGAGCTCGTCGCCGATGTGCTCGTCGAGAAGGTCGGTCGCCTCCCAGAGCGCGTCGACGTCGACGCCCGGGTCGAGCCCGGCGCCGCTGAGCGCCTCCGCGAGCGCCTCACCGGACACGCGGTGGAGGGTCAGCGCGAGCGGGTAGATCGCGCAGGCGATGAGCTGAGCGCCCGCATGGGCGGCTGCGAGCGTTGCGGCGAGAGCGCTGCCACCGGCTCCCTGGGCATAGATCCCGACGGGGAGGCCGCTTGCCTCGGCGAGTGCGCGCACGAGCTCCTCGGCCGTATGCGGCTGCAGCGAGCCGGTCGGATCGTGGAGCAGGACGCGCACGGCCCCGAGCTGGGGCAGCATCCGCGCGCGTTCGATCAGCGTCTCGATCTCGCCCGCGCGCGCCCCGCTGTAGACGAGCCCGGCCTCGAAGTCGCGCTCCGCAGCGACGATCGCCTCTGCGGCCTCGCGCAGGTTCGAGACGTCGTTGAGCGGGTCGTGCAGCCGGAAGACGTCGATGCCGTTCTCCGCGGCGGAAGCGACGAAGCGGCGGGCGAAGTCGGCGTCGACGGGCCGCGAGCCGACGAGGAACCGGCCGCGCAGCGCGAGCCCGAGCGGTGTCTTGACGCGCGCCTTGAGTGCGCGGATCCGTTCCCACGGGCTCTCGACGCCGCGCTTGACGGCTGCGTCGAAGCAACCGCCGCCCGACACCTCGAGGTACGCGAACCCGGCCTTGTCCAGGATCTCCGCCAGGCGGAGCTGCTCGGCCGCCGGAACCCGCGCCGCGAGCGGCTCCTGTCCGAGCAGGCGGATCGTCGTGTCGGCGAGCGACGGCACGGCGAGACCTTATCGCCCGCGCCAGCGCGGTCTAAGCGCGGGAGATGTAGCGCCCCTCGCGGGGATCTACCTTCAGCCGGTCGCCCACGTTGACGAAGAGCGGCACGTTGACGACGGCGCCCGTCTCCAGCGTCGCCGGCTTCGTCACGTTCGAGACGGTGTCGCCCTTGACCCCGGGCTCGGTCTCGACGACCGCGAGCTCGACCGACGCCGGAAGCTGCAGGCTCGACGGCTTCCCGTTGACGCTGAGCACCTGCACCGACGCGTTGACCTGCATGTACGGCAGCTCCGCGGTGAGGTCGGCGTGCGGGAGCGCGAACT
>JAICZB010000174.1 GCA_025933895.1 Thermoleophilia bacterium | reverse complement strand
GCGCGCCGCGGGCCCGCTTCGTCTATCGCGCATCGGACGACCTACGTGCGCT
Source organism: Thermoleophilia bacterium (assembly GCA_025933895.1). Classification (GTDB taxonomy): domain Bacteria; phylum Actinomycetota; class Thermoleophilia; order Gaiellales; family Gaiellaceae; genus Palsa-739. The sequence goes on along the minus strand of JAICZB010000174.1, from coordinate 5,586 downwards.
CGGCGTCCACCCGCTCATCCTCGAGGCCGAGGCGCGGACGGTGCCGTGCTTCGACCTGGTCAGCGCTCCGACTCCGCAGATCGCGGACGTTCTCGCGCTGTACGGCGCGGTCGAGCTGCACCCGCCGGGAATCGACAAGGCAGCGCTCGATCGGCCGACCGATTCCCCATACGAAGCAGGCCCGGCCGCGGTGTTCGCCGGAGTCTCGCCCCTCTTCGACTACGACAGCCTCGCGGCGGCCGCGGAGCTGGCGTCGCACGTCGCCTTCCACGTCGTAGGCCCACCGCCGCGGTCTCAGCCGCCCAACGTCACGTTCCATCCGGTCCTGCCGTTCGAGGAGGTCGTCCCGTACCTCCGGCACGCGACCTTCGGGCTGCTTCTCTTCCCACCCGGCTACGAGGGCCTGGGGCAGGGCAACAAGGTCGTGCAGTACTCGTACTGCCGGCTTCCCATCGTCGCGCCTTCTCACCTGGAGGCCGACCGGCCGAATCTCTGTCTCTTCGAGGCAGGCAACAGAGACAGCCTGCGGCGTGCGCTCGCGCAAGCCGAGCGAATGCCGCACTCGCCGGCATTCGCCGAAGGGATCATGGCCGCCGAGGAGCTCGCCGCCATCCTTGCCGGCGATCCTCCGGCAGGAGGAGACTCGTGAATCTCGACCAGAGTCCGCCGGTCCAGCGATCGACGCTCGAGCCGACCACCGCCCAGAACGCGACCGCGAGGACGAGAAAGTGGATGAACCCCTGGTTGAGGACGTACGTGCGCCACCACTCCGCCAGGCAATACGCGACGACCAGACCGGCGAGGAACACGTAACTCCGGTACCGCGATGCATGCCCGGCGATCACGCCCGCAACGAGGACCGCGAGTCCGAGGACGGCGAAAGCGACCGCTCCGAACACTCCGTACGTCATGGCGAGCACTGAATTCGTCGTCTGCGAGGCGGGAATCGCGACGATCTTCGCGTAGCGGTTCTCACCGCGGACGACCGAGGCGGGGGCGCTCTTGCTCACGTACGTGGGCAGCAGGTACACCCGAGCGCCTGCAGCCGCGCTCGCGGGTGCCGCGGGCCACCTCGTCACGCGATTGCTCACTGCCACCGCCGCCTGGAAGGGGATGCCGAGGTAGCGCACGATTCCGTCGACGTTCATCACGAGCGGATCGCGGACGCCGTACGAGCGGTAGAAGTCTGCGTCCCGCGAGTAGCTGAGCAGGCTGAGCGCAAGGAACAGGGTCACAAGCCCGAGGAGCAGCATCCCGACGACCGTACGTACGTGCATCCGGACGTTGTGGAGGTGGCGCGCCGCAAGGCCGGCGACCGCGATCGCGGCGACGATGAGCGACGCTCGTGAGGCGATCGCGGCGGAGAGCAGAAGCAGCAGCACGTTGACGACGTGGATCGCTCGGAAGCGCAGGCGACCGAGCTCGAAGATGGCGATTGCCCCGCCGAGGCACGTCGCGTAGCGAAGCGTCTGCGGGCCGCTCGAGTACGGAAGGACCAGCCGCACGGCGTTGAACTGGTGGTGGAGGAACGCTTCGGACAATGCGTGAGGAGACTTCGCCGCGACGTAGGCGTAGGAGTACGCCGTTCCGGCAAGGCCGAGGATGCTGAGAAAGACGTAGTAGCTCTCCCAGGGAACGCGCTCCGCGCGCCGGAGCACGGGAATCCGGCGTCCGAGCTCGAAGCCGCCGAGGGCGACGGCGAAGAAGAATGCGTACCAGGCGAGCAGAAAGAGCGCGCCGTGCAGTGTCAACGGCTCCGTCCGCACGAAGCCGCGCACGGGAGCGGGAATCGCTCCTCCCCATGGGACGGCCCAGGCGAGGAGGCTGAGGCAGGCGCCGACGAGCAGCAGCGTGTGCGGGCGGACGGCGGTCTCGAGGGTGAAATGGCGCCGCACGCGACCTCGGACGCTCGCGCGGGCGACGGCCGACATGGCGTTCAGTGTAGAAGCGCCTCGCGGTAGACGGTGAGCGTCTGCTCGGCCGTCCGCCGCCAGGAGAACTCTCTGACCCGCTTCCGGCCGCGTGCTACGAGATCGTTCCGCAGCCGCTCGTCGGACGCGACGTCCGCGAGGGCCATGGCGATCGATTCGACGTCGAGCGGGTCGCAGTAGCGAGCCGCGTCCTCGTAGATCTCCGGGAGGCTTCCTGCAGTCGCAGCGATCACCGGCACCCCGGCGGCCATCGCCTCGAGCCCCGGTAGGCCGAAGCCCTCGGAAAGGGAGACGAAGGTGTATGCGAGGGCACCGCTGTAGAGGGCCGCGAGCTCTGCCTCCGACACCGGGCCGGTGAAGAGGACCTGGTCGGCCAGCCCGGCGGCCGCTGCGTTCTCCTCGAGCGAGGCGCCGAAGTGCTCTTGGTCGCCGGCGAGCACGAGGCGGTATCCGCCGGCGAGCCGCGCGAAGGCCTCGATCAGTCTCGCGAGATTCTTGTACGGATAGGCCGACCCCACGTAGAGGAAGAACGGGGAGTCGAGACCGTGGCGCTGGAGCACCGTCGTATCGGGCTCGATCGCTGCCGTCGTGTCGGCCGCCTCGTAGGTGACGGCAGTTCGCGCCGAGTCGATCCGCAGTCGCCGGACCAGCGTCTCGCGCGTGTGCTCCGAGACCGCGATGAGACGCCGCGCGCGTCGCGCCTTCAGCAGCTCGAGCCGGTACCCCGCCCGTCGCATCCCACTCCGCAGAGGGCGCTTGTCGGTGGGACCGGCAATCGCGTCGGCGTCGAGGTAGTTGAGGTCGTGGACGGTGACGACGAACGGCGTCCTCGAAAGCAGCGGCACAGTCAGGTGCGGGTAGTGCATGAGGTCGGGCTGCTCCTGTGCGACGAGGCGCGGCAGCGAAAGCTGCTCGCGGAGGGTGAACCAGGGGATCCCCGCTTCCACCAGGCGGAAGTTGGGGCCGGGCGCCGGCTCCGTGGCGAAGCGCTCCCGGCTCACGAAGAGGACGTACTCGTTCTCGCCGTCGATCCTCGCCAGCTCGCGGACGAGCGAGAACGTGTAGCGCCCGACGCCGGTGCCGTCGTTGCGCGCGTCGATCCCGATCTTCACCGGTGCAACGCAGAGTCCGTCCAGCGAAGCGGCCGCCCCCGCACCTCGGTGGACGTCTCGTCGAGCCAGGTGCGCATCCGCTCCAGAAAACGCTCGGTCGAGAACTCGAGCGCTCGGTCTCGAAGGGCCTCCCGATCCCAGGAGCCGGTTGCGACGGCCCGCACGGCGCTCTGCAGGGCTCGCAGGTCGGCGTGGTCGATCAGCACGCCGTCGACGCCGTCGCGGACGATGTCCCGCGCCCCGCCGGCGTCGAGGGCGACGACCGGCGTTCCGGCGGCCAGCGCCTCGACGGTCGAGATTCCGAAGTCCTCCTCGGCCACGTGTACGAACCCCGAGGCACGGGCGTACAGCTCGGCGAGCTCGGCTCGGGAGACCCAGCCGAGCAGCTCTACGTTGGCCGGAAGACGCTTCCGCAGACGTGCTTCGAGCGGGCCGACGCCGACCATCGTCAGGCGATAGGGCAGGTCGCGGAACGCCTCGAGCACGAGCTCCGGCCGCTTGTAGGGGACGAGCCTGTGCACCCAGAGAAAACGTCCCGCCTCCTTCTCGGTCGTCGAGTCGAGCTCGGCCACGTCGACCGGGGGATGGATGATCCTGGCCTCGCGGCCGTAGAAGCGGTGGATCCGGTCACGAACCGCGGTCGAGTTCGCGGCGAAGGCAGCGGGCCGCCGCGACGCTGCGAGGTCCATGCGGCGGAGGTGGCCTCGCAGGACGCGCAACCCGAAAGAGCCGAGCTCGCCGACGGGCCCGGCGTCCGTCTCCGGAAGCCACGCGTAGCGCATCGGCGTGTGGCAGTAACAGACGAAGAGCGCGTCCCGGCGCGGGCGCACGTTGAGCGCACAGGCATGCGACGACGCGATGACGAGGTCGTACGCCGAGAGGTCGAGCGAAGCGAAATAGCGCGGCATGTAGGGAAGGAGGTACCGCCAGCGTCCTCCTTCGCGTCCGACCTGGCGGATCCCCGGTAGCGAGGCGAGCCGCGACTCGCGGACGATCCGGCGGGCGAGCTCGTCCGGGAGGACGTCCCGAGCCGCCGCGAAGGTGACGATGTCCGGCTCGCGCTCGTGCCGGAACAGGCCCGAGCGGATGACGTCGACGACCCGCTCCGAACCGTGCATCCCCTGGAACCAGTCGTGCACGACCGCCGTCGGCTCGCCGATCGCTCGATCCGCGGCTTGCGTCGCCCCGTCGCTCACGAGTGGAGACCGCTGTCGACCACGACGCCGAGACGATAGTTACGGTGATCGGAGTGCCAACCGGTGCCTGTCCTGTCTGCGGATCCCCGCGCGTCGAGACCCGGTACGGCCCTTCCCGCTTCGCAGAGTGTCCGGCGTGCGGGCTCGGGCGGGTGCTCGGGTACGACGGCGGAAGGGCCGACTACTGGGCCTCGAAGGAGACGAGCGACCCGTACTGGGCCGACGCGAAGCGTCGCTACTTCCTCTCGGCGCTCGCCATGCTGCCGCGCGGAAGGCTCCTGGATCTCGGCGGCGGCACAGGAGAGTTCGCGGCTATCGCGCTCGAGGCCGGCTGGGACGCCTATTCCTTCGACACTTCTCCCGAAGCCACGGCGGCCGCGCGGGCACGCCTCGGGCGGCGGGCTCTCGAGGTGCCCGCCGGCGGCTTCGACGTTGTCACGCTGTGGTGCGTCATCGCCCATCTGCCCGAGCCGGGTCAACTGCTCGAGTCGGCACGCACGGCCCTGCGAGGAGGAGGAACGCTCTGGCTGACCACGCCGAACTTCGCGTTCCAACGCCGTTATGCCCGGCTGCTCGCGCTCGTCCACAGGCCGCTCCTGTTCGGGACCAGTGACGACCACGTCTGGCATTTCACCACGCATTCGCTCCGCCGGCTGCTCGAGGCGCACGGGTTCCACGACGTCCGGTTCCACCACCGCGGCGTCATCGAATGGTGTTCGACCGGCCACTCGTCCTCGCGGCTCCTCATCTCCGGCAAGCGCGCCTGGAATTCGGTCGTCTACGCGGGATACCGGCTCGGGATGCCGCTCGCGACGAGTGAGCTTCAGGTGACCGCTCGTCTCCCGGGGTAGCTAAGGGCCTCACCATGGGAGCCGACCGCCCGGTTACGATCGCCGACGGTGCGGTTGAGGGACTCTCGTTCGGCGGCGAGGTTTAGCCGCGCTTGGGCGCACGCCGGGCTTCGCCGGTGCGCCGCGCTTGCTCTTTGCGCGCTCGCAATGGTCGCGGCAGCCTCGTCCGCCGCGGCGAGGACGACTCGGCAGCACGTGATCGCGACGCGCGCGACGATTCCGCTGCGCACGTCGCTTCTCGACCCTCTCTTCACCGGTTCCCAGCGGGAGACGGCATTTGCGCTGGCCCGGGCGGCCGGCGCTACGTACATCCGGCTGTCGGTTCCCTGGCGAGCCATCGCTCCCGCCTCGCCGTCCCCGGACTTCGTCGCCGCCGATCCGACCTCCCCCGGTTACACCTGGACGGGGTTCGATTCCGTCGTCGAGCAATCGGAAGCAGCCGGCCTGACGCCGATCCTGGACATCGTCGGGACCCCGGGCTGGGCCTACGCGCGGC
>JAICZB010000199.1 GCA_025933895.1 Thermoleophilia bacterium | reverse complement strand
GCGGACACGGCGGTGTGGGAGCTGGCCGCAAGCGCGCGGCGCGAGGGCGTGGACGACGTCCTGCGCGACTTCGAGCCGGAGCATGCGCTCGCGCGCCTGCGCGGCAGCGGTCCCGGACGACGCTTCCTCCGGGAGCTCGACGGCTACCTCGAACGCTACGGCGGCCGGGCGCGCTGGCACGAGCTCTCGCTCTCCCGCGAGGCCGAGTTCCCCGTCCTCACACTCGAGGCCCTTCGGCTCGCCCTCGAATCGGGCGGGCGGCCGTCGCGGCAGGAAGCTCCCACCCCTCCGCCGGAGCTGGCGGAGCTGCACGCGACGGTGAGCAAGGCGTACGCGCTGAAGGAGCTGCACTCGTACGAGATCGACTACCCGGGCCTGCTCGCGACGCGCGAGGCGCTCCGCGGCTTCGGGCTGCGGCTCGCCGGCGAGGGGCTGCTCGACGACGTCGACGACGTCTGGCTGCTCGAGCGCGACGAGCTCAGGCGCGCGCTGGCCGAGCCGCTCGACCTCCGGGAGCTCGTGGCCGGCCGACGCGCCGAGCTCGAGCGTGGGCGCACCGAGGGCGCCCGCCCCTTCCTCGGCGAGCCGCGCGAAGCGCGCGAACGGCACGTCGCGCTCGAGAAGTTCTACGGCTCCGGCGGCGGCGAGCTGACCGGCGCCGGAGCCTCGCCCGGCGCGGCCGAAGGCGTGGCGCGCGTCGTGGCCGGCGAGGGCGATTTCGGCCGCGTCCAGACCGGCGACATCCTCGTCACCACGACCACCACGCCGGCGTGGACGCCGCTCTTCCCCTCGCTCGCCGGGCTCGTGACGGAGACGGGCGGGATCCTGAGCCACGCCGCAGTCGTCGCCCGCGAGTACGGGCTCCCGGCGGTCGTCGGCGCGGCCGGAGCGACGGCCGTGATCAAGGACGGGATGCGGATCCGGATCGACGGGACCGCGGGGACGATCGCGATCGTCTAGACGTCGCTCGCCTCGATCGGCGAGAGGATGCGAACGGCCAGCGCCGGCGAGCAGCCCTGTTGCACGAGCTCGATCAGCTGGTGGAGGTCGTAGCGTTCGTCCCGGGCGACGCGCGCGGCGAGTTGCGCCGGGAAGCCGCACTGCTCGAGCTCGAGCTGGCGCCAGTTCACCAGCTCGAGTCCACCTCTGCGCTTCGATCGCATCGGGCCGGTCTCAACCGCCGGACCGGTGCTTGACGAGCTTGCCTTTGGCCGAGATCACCCACCACCTGCCGCCGTTGAGCTTCAGGTTCTCCCCGGTGGCCTGGCCGGCAGCCGAATCGGCGGCGTAGGTGTAGAGCGGCCACTTGCTGTACGTCACGACCTTCCCGCCGGCCGGGCTCTTGTCCAGGCCGAGCAGCTTGGTCTGGGCCGACCCGCCCGCCTTCGGCTTGCCCGAGCCCTTCCACTTGAGCGGAGGCCAGTACTTCGCGCACGTGCCGGTGCACGTGACGTGCCGGCGCGCGTCCTTCGCGAAGACGTAGAGCGTCCGCCCCTTCGCGTTGACGAGCACCACGCCGAGGCCCGAGATCTTGCGCGTCTTCACGGCGGCCGAGCTCGTCGTGTGCTGCGCGCCGGCAACGCCGCTCTTCGGCGCCGAGGACGCAGATGACCCGCCGCAACCCGCGGCGACGAACCCGAGCACCGCAAGCAGCGCAACCGCGATCAGGCGAGCCTGGTAGCGGTTGGAGTTGCTGCGCGGGATCCTCACTTCATCTCCTCCTTCGGAATGGGCGTTCGTCCTGGGTAATCGCAGGGGAGCGGCAGCCGGATTGTCTCTGCTATAGTGAACCTAATGGTTCAGTATTCTCAACCCGTCGACCGCGCCTTCGCAGCTCTCGCAGACCCGACTCGCCGCTCCGTGCTGGAACGGCTCGGCAGCGGCAGCGCGACGATCAGCGAGCTCGCCGAGCCCTTCGGCATGTCGCTGACCGGGATGAAGAAGCACATCCGCCTGCTAGAGGAAGCGGAGCTCGTCACGACGGAGAAGGTCGGCCGCGTCCGCAGGTGCATGCTCGCGCCCTACGCATTCGAGGGCATCAGCACGTGGCTGCAGCGGCTCGACCGTTTCGCCCAGGTAGTCGAACGCACGAAAGGAGCACCATGAGCCCGACCAGGAGCAAGGAAGGATTCACTGCTGAGGAGAAGGCCGCGATGCGGGCCCGCGCGAAGGAGCTGAAGGCGGCCGAGGACGGCGAGACTGCCGTCCGCGCGGCCCTCGCCAAGATGAAGCCGGACGACCGCGCTCTCGGCGAGCGGATCCACGCGCTCGTCCAGGAGACCGCGCCCGACCTCGTGCCGAAGACGTGGTACGGCATGCCGGCCTACGCGAACAAGGACGGCAAGGTCATCTGCTACTTCAAGAACGCCGGGAAGTTCAAGATGCGCTACTCCGAGTTCGGCTTCAACGAAACCGCGAACCTCGACGAGGGCTCGATGTGGCCGATCGTCTACGCGCTCACGAAGCTGACGAAGTCCGACGAGGCGCGGATCGCGAAGCTCGTCGAGCAGGCGGTGAGCTGATGAACGAGACCACGGTCACCACCCCGAACGAGCTCGAGATCCGGGTCGAGCGGGTCTTCGACGCGCCGCGCGAGCACGTCTTCTCCGTCTGGACGGATCCAGACCTGATCCCCGAGTGGTGGGGCGAAACAACGACTGTCGAGGAGATGGACGTCCGCCCCGGCGGCAGGTGGCGCTTCAACACCGGCTACGGCGTCGTCGAGGGCGAGTTCCGCGAGGTCGATCCTCCGGAGCGGCTCGTGCAGACGTTCCAGAACCACCTGCAGACGCTGGAGTTCGAGGATCTCGGCGAGCGGACGAAGCTGACGCAGACCATGAGCTTCGCCAGCACCGAGGAGCGCGACACGACGATGCAGTACGGCGTCGAGGAGGGCGCGAAGGGCGGCTTCCTGCGCATCGACGCGGTCCTCCAGAAGCTCGCCGCAAGCCTCTAAACGCCAAAGCCCGCGAACCGCTTGCGCAGTTCCCGGGCTTTGACGCTGCGTAATCTCTCACACCGAGGAGGGCACGTCAAGGGGCAACGGTCGATGAGTTTCCGGCGACGCGACGGTCGTAGTGGCGACACCCCAGAACGAGGAGGCGAGATGTCCACCGTGACGTCCAAGCTCAACATCAGCAAGGTCGGCCGGGTCTGCGTGTCCGTCGCCGACACCGACCGCGCGCTCGACTTCTACGTCGGCACGCTCGGCTTCGAGAAGGTCGTCGACGTGCCGATGGGCCCGGACATGCGCTGGGTCGAGGTGCAGGTCTCCGGCGCGGAGACGACGATCGCGCTGGCCCCGCCGCCGCCCGGCCAGGAGGCCGGAGGCAGCCAGACCGGGATCTGCCTCGACACGAGCGACGTCGACGCAGCGCACTCCGCGCTGAAGGCTGCGGGCGCCGACGTCGACGACGAGGTGAGCCGCTACGGCGGGAACGTCCCGCCGATGTTCTGGCTCCGCGATCCGGACGGCAACTCGCTCATCGTCGTCGAGCCGTCGGCCTGAGCACGGCCCTCGACCTCCGGACGGTCGACTTCCTGGCGCGCCTCCGCCTCCGGACGGGGGCGCGCCTGGCTCGCGCGCCGCGCGAGCTGTGGGAGCTGCTCGACCTCTGCGGCTTACGCGAGGCGGTGGGGCAGGCCGAACAGCGGGAAGAGGCGCTCGGTGTCGAGGAAGAACGTCAGCTCGACGATCCGGCCGTCTGAGACTGCGGGAACGATGAGCGCCCACGGGTCGTAGCCACCCTCCGGGGACGGCTTGAACTGGCCCCAGGCCGGCATCCCGTTGGCGAGGCCGACCGGGACGAGCTTCGATCCCTTGCAGCCGATGCCCGGGCCGAACCACCAGGTGAAGATGTCGTCCCGCCCCTGCAGCCAGAGGCTGTACGGCGGCATGGACTGGATCGCGTCCTCGTGCAGAAGGTCGGTGAGCCGGTCGATGTCGTACGCCTCGAACGCCGAGACGTAGCGCTCGAGCAGCGCCCGCGCCTCGTCGTCGAGCTCCGCCGCCGTCCCGACGTCGGCCTTCGCCAGCGTCGCCCGTGCGCGCTGCAGCGCGCTGTTGATCGACGCGACACTCGTCTCGAGCAGCTCGGCCGCCTCGGTCGCCTGCCACTTCAGGACCTCGCACAGGATGAGCGCGGCCCGCTGTCTCGGCGGCAGGTGCTGGAGCGCGGCGACGAACGCGAGCCGCAACGTCTCGCGCTGCTCCGCGAGCTCGTCGGGCGTCGGCAGCGGAGTGATCCAGGTCACCTCCGGCAGCTCGGCGAGGTTCTCGAACAGCGGCTCCTGCGCCGGCCCGAGATCCATCGGCCGCGCCCGGCGCTCACGGCCCGAGAGCGCGTCGAAGCAGACGTTCGTGGCGATCCGGTACAGCCACGACTTGAGCGCCGAGCGGCCCTCGAAGCGGTCGAGCGACCGCCACGCGCGCACCATCGTCTCCTGCACCGCGTCCTCGGCGTCGAACGCCGAGCCGAGCATGCGGTAGCAGTAGCCGGTCAGCTCGCGCCGGTACTGCTCGAGTGCGTCTGCGGTCGCTGACTGGGCGGTGGCCACGGAAGACATCCTAGACAGCGTCGAGACCGAGCCAGGCCGCGAGAGCGTCGATCTCCTTCCGCACGCCTGATGTGACCGCCCGGCTGAAGGGCACGTCCTCGTGGATCGCGTTCACCCGCAGCACCGAGGCCTTGCGGTCGGCGGTCGCGTCGAGCTTTCCGACGAGCCGGTCGCCGTGCAGGATCGGGAGCGCGAAGTAGCCCCAGCGCCGCTTCGCGGCCGGCTTGTACATCTCGAGCGTGTACTCGAAGTCGAAGAGCTCCTCGGTCCGGATGCGATCGTGGACGAGCCGGTCGAACGGCGACAGCAGCGCGGTCCGTCCCCTGAAGCCGCCGGCCAGGTAGCGC
>JAICZB010000052.1 GCA_025933895.1 Thermoleophilia bacterium | reverse complement strand
TGGGCCAGCGTTCTCTCACCCGGTCACCGTGTATGCGACACGGCGGCTCCCGTGGAGCTAGGTGATCGCGACCATGCGCTCGATCGCCAGCCGCGCGCGCTCGGCGAGCTCCGAGTCGACCGTGATCCGGTGCTTGCCGTCGCGCAGTGAGTCGCGCACCTTCTCGAGCGTCGTCACCTTCATGTAGCGGCACTCCGCGTCGTCGCGCACGGCCTCGAACCGCTTTCCCGGCGCCTCGCGCTCGAGTCGGTGGATGATCCCGGTCTCGGTCGCCACGAGGAAGCGCTGCTTCGGCGACCTCCTCGCGTAGTCGATCATCTTCTCCGTCGAGAGGATCTGCGTCCGCTCGTTTCCGAACGCCATCGCCTGGCTCGCGCAGCCGCACTCCGGATGGACGAGCAGCTCGGCGTCGGGCGCCTCGGCCTGCCAGCGCTCGATGTCGGCGGGCCGGATGCCGGCGTGGACATGGCACTCGCCGAGCCAGATCGTCAGCTTGCGTCCGGTCACCTTCTCGAGCCAGAGCCCGAGGTACATGTCGGGAAGGAAGAGGATCTCCTGCTCCGGCGGGATCGCCTCGATCACGGACTTCGCGTTCCCCGACGTACAGCAGTAGTCGCTCTCCGCCTTCACCTCGGCGGTCGTGTTCACGTAGGAGACGACGACCGCGCCCGGATGCTGCGCTTTCCACTCCCGCAGCTGATCCGCGTCGATCGAGGCCGCGAGCGAGCAGCCGGCGCCGAGGTCGGGGAGGAGGACGGTCTTCTCGGGGCTGAGGATCGCCGCGGTCTCGGCCATGAAATGAACGCCGCAGAAGACGATCGTCTCCGCTTCGGTCGCGGCCGCCTGGCGCGAAAGCCCGAGCGAGTCGCCGACGTAGTCCGCGACGTCCTGCACCTCCGGCCGCTGGTAGTTGTGGGCCAGGATCACGGCACTCTTTTCTGCGGCGAGGGCGCGAACTTCCTGATGCAGCTCGGTGGGGGACGGGGCGACGGTCATAGGACCTCCAGGGAGACGTGGAGCGAGCGGGCGGAGTGGGTGAGCGCGCCGACGGACACGAAGTCGACGCCGGTCTCGGCGTAGGCCCGGACGGTGGCGAGGGAGACGCCGCCGGACGCCTCGAGCTCGGCGCGGCCGGCCGTGACCTCGACGGCCTCGCGCACCTCCTCGGGGCTCATGTTGTCGAGCAGGATCCGGGGCGCGCCGCCCTCGAGCGCCTCGCGCACCTGGTCGAGCGTCTCGGCCTCGACCTCGATCGGCAGTCCGTCGACGCGGCCTTCGAGTGCCGTGAGCGCCTTCGTGACGCCGCCGGCGACGCGGAGGTGGTTCTCCTTCACGAGGACGCCGTCGTAGAGGCCGGCGCGATGGTTCCGGCCGCCGCCGCAGCGGACGGCGTACTTCTCCAGCGCGCGCAGGCCGGGTGTCGTCTTGCGCGTGTCGAGGACAGCCGTGCGAGTTCCCTCGGTCAGCTCGACGAAGCGGCGCGTGAGGGAGGCGATGCCGCAGAGCCGGGCGAGGAGATTGAGCGCGACCCGCTCCCCCGTGAGGATCGCGCGCGCAGGCCCTTCGATCTCCGCGAGGACTGCCGGGACGTCCGAGACGGCCGTGCCTTCCTCGAGCTTCGTTTCGACCTTTACGCCCGGGTCGAGGGCGCGGAAGACGGCGGCGACCACCGGAACGCCGCAGACTACTCCCGGCTCCTCGAGCAGCAGCTCGGCGCGGCAGCGCGCGTCGTCGGGCACGAGCGCGAGCGTCGTCGCGTCGCCGGAGCCGACGTCCTCCGCCAGTGCCGCGGAGACGACGCGCTCGACGTCGTCCTGCGTCAGCTCCATGGCTCCAGCACCGGCTCCCGGCCGGGGTGGACGACGAGGTGCCCGTTGAGCGTGTCGCTCTCGACGGGGAAGTCCTCGCGGAAGTGGACACCGCGGCTCTCCTCCCGCGCGAGACCGCAGGCGGCGACCTCGCGGACGAGCGGATGCGACGAGTCGAGCAGTCGCGTCAGGCCCGCGGCGCTGCGGATCAGCCCGGCATCCCGCCAGAGTGCGGAACCAGGATCCGAAGCGGAGGCGATCGGCGCTGCAACAGCGTCGAAGTGCGGACCGTCGAGCGCCGCGAGACCGGCCCGGCGGCCGAAGACGAGGCACTCGAGCAGGGAGTTCGAAGCGAGGCGGTTCGCGCCGTGGACGCCGGTGCACGCACACTCTCCCGCGGCGTACAGCCCGGGCACGGACGTGCGCCCGTCGAGGTCGCTGACGATCCCGCCGATCGCATAGTGGGCGGCGGGGGAGACGGGGACGGGCGCGTCCGCCGGGTCGTAGCCGGCCCGCTCGAGCGTCGCCATCAAGGTCGGATAGCGCTCGCGCTCGACCGCCCGCAGGTCGAGGCGGGCTCCCGTCCGGGCGGCCACTGCCCGCGCCACGACATCCCGCGGCGCAAGCTCGTCGACGAAGCGCTCCCCGCCGCCGTCGAGCAGTTTCGCGCCGGCGCCGCGGAGCGCTTCCGAGAGGAGAAAGCCGTCGTGGCCGTTGTCGTCGCGCAGCGCCGTCGGGTGGAACTGGACGAGCTCGAGGTCGGCGAGGGCGGCGCCCGCCGCGTGCGCGAGCAGCAGTCCGTCCCCGACCGCGCCGGGCGGGTTCGTCGTCCGCGCCCAGAGGGCGGCGTACCCGCCGGTGGCGAGGACGACGGCGGACCCGCGTAGCGCCGAAAGCGTCGTGATGCGTTCGCCCTCCAGCAGCCGAATCCGCCGATGCTCGCGTGTGCGCGCCGTCAGGACGTCCGCGATGTGGCGCCCCGTGTCGGCGCCGCCGGCGTGCACCACGCGGGCGCGGGAGTGGCCACCTTCGCGGCCGAGACCCTCGTCGAACCGGACGCCGAGGCACCGCAGGTGCTCGATCCGCCCCGGAGCCTCGTCCGTCAGCAGCCGGACGGCGCTGGGCCGGCAGAGGTCGCGGCCGGCGGAGAGCGTGTCGGAAGCGTGCAGCGCGGGATCGTCGCCGGGGGCGACCGCCGCGGCGACGCCTCCCTGTGCGGCGTAGCTATTGGAGCTGCGATGCGAGGCCTTCGCGAGCACGAGGACCGAGGCCCCGGCATCGGCTGCTGCGAGAGCCGCGGAGAGTCCGGCGACGCCGGCTCCGACGACGACCACGTCGGCCGTCTGGCGTTTTTGCCTCACAAGCGATAACCTCCGACTCCGAGTGTACACGGTTGACGACTCCCAGGCGAAAACTGCAGCCCATGCCGTCCTAGCGGCGGTCCTCCAGGTGCGGGAAGGACGGCTCCAGGCGCTGCTCTGGCAGCGGGCGCGCCAGCCGTTCGCGTCGCACTGGGCGCTGCCGGGCGGGGCGCTGGCCGCGGACGAGACGCTCGAGGAGTCGATGCGCAGGCACCTGGCCGAGAAGGTCGACGTCCGGGACGTCGCGCACCTCGAGCAGCTGGAGACCCGGAGCGATCCGCGGCGCAATCCCACCCGTCGTGAGCTGGCGACAGCGTTCCTCGGCCTCGTCCCGAGCGGGGTGGATCCCAGGGTGCCCTCGGACACGCGCTGGCATCCGCTGGACGAGCTCCCGGAGCTCGCCTACGACCACGAGGCGATCCTTCTCAGCGCCCGCGAGCGCCTGCGCGGAAAGCTCTCGTACACGAATCTCGGCTTCGCCCTCGCGCCGCCGAGCTTCACGCTGGCCGAGCTGCGCGACCTCTACGCCGCCGCGCTCGGGCATCCGGTGAGTGCGACGAACCTCCAACGCGTGCTGCTCAGGCGCCGGCTCCTCGAGGACACCGGGGAGCAGCGGCACTACGGCAGCGGCGGCGGCCGGCCGGCGACGATCTACCGCTTCCGCGCCGGCGGGCTGGAGGTCACCGACCAGTTCGCCGTCCTCCGGCCGCCTACAATGACTCACTGAATGGCCGCCGTGCGCATCCAGACCCTCTCGCAGCCGCGTCGGCCGAACTTCCGCGCCTGGCTCGCCTTCCTCTTCGGCGTCCTGGCCGCGGGCATCATCCCGGCCGCGATCGAGCTGACGCGGAAGATCCCCGGCGCCGTCCTGCTCGACGCCGTCTGGGCGATCCCGGTGGCCGCGCTCGCGGCGACCGCCTCGCTGCTCTTCGCCCGCGGCGCCCGGGGCGCCATCCTGCGGACGCTCGGCCACGTCGGGGGCTCGGCGTGGATTCGTGTCGGCCGCATCCTCGCGGTGGCGGGCATCTGCCTCACGCTCTCGGCCTCGATCGCAGTGGGTCTGTACGAGCTTCTCTTACGTCTCGAGCACTGAGCCGTAGACTCCTCCCGTGTTCGAGATAGGAAACAGCCTCCGTGAGGCGCGCGAGCGGCAGGGGCTCGGCTATCCCGAGATCGAGCTTGCGACGAAGATCCGCGCGAAGTACATCCGCGCGCTCGAGGAGGAGGACTTCACCTCCATTCCCGGCGACGCCTACATCCGCGGGTTCCTGCGGACGTACGCCGACTACCTCGGGCTCGACGGGGAGGTCTACGTCGACGAGTACGCCTCGCGGTTCATCACGAGCTGGCGCGACGAGCTGCCCCCGCGCCCCGAGCGGCGCCGGATCCGCAGGAGGGGGCGCCCGCTCGAGCGGCGCGCGATTCTCCTCGCGCTCGCCGGTATCGCCAGCGTGGCGGCGCTCGTCTTCGTGGCGTTCCGTCTGCCCGGGGCGTCGACACACGAGCCGGGAGTCGGGACGAAGCAGAAGCAGCACCGGCAAGCGTCGCCCGCCCACCGGCTCCTCCTCAAAGGCGTCGGGAGCGGGACGTACGTCGAGGTGCGTCGCAACAGCGCCTCGGGCAAGGTCGCCCTGCAGGGGACGGTCGGACCGGGGGAGGCCGACAAGCTCGCGGGCGACCGCTTCTGCCTCCTGGTGCGCAAGCCTGCCGGCCTGCAGATCACGCTCGACGGCAGCGCGGTTGCGCTCCCGGCCGTGCACAACCTCCGCGTCCTCGTCACACCGAAGCGGACGACGCGCAACTGCGGGTGAGCCGGCGGCCGCGCGCGGTCGTCGTCGTCACCGGCAGCGAGCTCGTCCGCGGCGAGCGCACCGACCGGAACGGCCCCTTCCTCGCCGCCGAGGCGCTGAGCCACGGGCTCGCGCCTGCCCGCATCACGATCGTCGGAGACGCGCCGGCCGAGCTCGAAGCCGTGCTGCGCGAGGGGTTGGAGGCGGATGCCTGCTTGATCTCGGGCGGTCTCGGTCCGACCCACGACGACCGCACGGTCGAGCTCGTCGCGCACGCCGCCGGGATCGAGCTCGTCGTGGACGAGGATCTCGAGCGGGAGATCGAGTCGATCTCGCGCGCGTTCTCGGAGCGGATGCGAAGGCCGTACGCCGACTTCGCGCCCGGCGTCACCAAGCAGGCGACGCGGCCCGTCTCGGCACGCTCGATCGGCCTCGCGGGGACGGCGCCGGGGCTCGTCTTCCGGGCTCCTACGGGGTGCGTCGTCGTCGTCCTGCCGGGACCGCCTGGCGAGCTGCGACGGCTCTGGCCGAACGCGCTCGCGAGCGAGCCGATGAAGGAGCTGCTGGAGACGACGCGGCCGCCGGGGCGGCGCGTGCTCCGGCTGTTCGGCGTCAGCGAGTCCGCCGTCGCCCGGGCTCTCGACGAGGCCGGTGGCGACGGCGACGGCGTCGACGCGACCATCTGCGCGCGCGAGTTCGAGATCCACGTCGATCTCGTCGCCGATGCGGGGGCCGAGGAGCGCGCGGACGAGCTCGACGCTGCTCTCACGGAGCGGCTCGAAGAGTGGCTGTTCGCCCGCGACGAACGCCGTGTCGAGGAGCTCGTGCTCTCTCTCGCGGACGCGCGCGGCCTGCGGCTCGCGACCGCCGAGTCGTGCACAGGTGGCATGGTCGCCGCCCGGCTCACCGGCATCTCCGGGTCGAGCGCGAGCTTCGTCGGCGGCGTGGTCGCATACTCGAACGAGGTCAAGGAGGCCGAGCTCGACGTGCCGGAGGAGCTGCTCGTGAAGCACGGAGCCGTCTCGGCCGAGGCCGCGGCCGCGATGGCGGAGGGCGCGCGTCGCCGCCTCGGCGCGGACGTGGCCGTGGCGGTGACCGGTGTCGCGGGGCCTGAAGGGGGAACGGCGGAGAAGCCGGTCGGACGTGTCCACCTCCACGCCGCCGGCCCCGACGGCTCCCTGGCCCGCATGCTCGATCTCCCCGGCGATCGCGAGCAGGTACGGGTCCGCGCCGCTGTTACCGCGCTCCACCTCTTGCGTGCACTCCTGACGGGAAGTCGCGAAGAAGCCGCATGACCTCCCGCGCTAGCGTGAGCGGGGATGAACGGATCCGGCTCTTTCTCGCCCTCCGCCTGCCCGACGGGACACTCGACGAGGTCGAGCACTGGCAGCGTGAGCAGCTCGGGAACGTCCGGGTCGTCCCGCGAGAGCACCTGCACGTCACCCTCGCCTTCCTCGGCCACCGCCCTGCCGCGGAGCGCGACACGATCAGGGACGCGCTGCGCGAAGCTGCCTCGAGCGCGGGAGAGATCCGGCTCACGCCGGTTCGCTATCGCGAGACGCGGAGCGTCGGCATGCTCGTGCTCGACGACGACGGAGGCCGGGCCGCCCTGCTCGCCGGCGACCTCCAAGAGCGGCTCGAGGCACTCGGCGTCTACCGCCGCGAGGGGCGTCCCTGGTTGCCGCACGTCACGGTCGCGCGCTGGAACGCGCGTAGGCTCGACGGAGCGCGTCAAGGAGCGGAGATGCCGGCTTTGCCGGTGTCGGAGCGGGGTCATCGGCGCCCGCGGCTCCGGCTCGACCCGCCGTCGGTACGAACGTTCGTTCCGTCCGACGCGGCTGCTTATCTGTCACGGCTGCACCCCGGTGGGGCGCGGTACGAAGTCTTGGAATCTGTCGCTCTAGGAGGCTGAGAGGTGGACAAGCACGAAGCACTCGACGTGGCGCTCGGCCAGATCGAGCGGCAGTTCGGCAAGGGATCCGTCATGAAGATGAGCGACCGCGCCGCGGTCTCGGTCGGTGCCGTCTCCACGGGCTCGCTGGCGCTCGATCTCGCGCTCGGGATCGGCGGCCTGCCGCGTGGCCGTATCGTCGAGATCTTCGGCCCCGAGTCCTCGGGGAAAACGACCCTCGTCTACCACGTGATCGCCGAGGCCCAGCGGCGCGGCGGCATCTGCGCCTTCATCGACGCCGAGCACGCGATGGACCCGACGTACGCGAAGCGGATCGGCGTCGACATCGACAACCTCCTCGTCTCGCAGCCCGACACGGGCGAGCAGGCCCTCGAGATCGCCGAGCTCCTCATCCGCTCCGGCGCGCTCGACATCGTCGCGGTCGACTCGGTCGCGGCGCTCACGCCGAAGGCCGAGATCGAAGGAGAGATGGGCGACTCCCACGTCGGCCTCCAGGCGCGGCTCATGAGCCAGGCGCTGCGCAAGCTCGCCGGCACGCTCAACCGCACCGACACGATCTGCATCTTCACGAACCAGCTGCGCGAGAAGATCGGCGTCATGTTCGGCAACCCCGAGACGACGCCGGGCGGCCGGGCACTGAAGTTCTACTCGTCTGTGCGCCTCGACATCCGCCGGATCGAGACGTTGAAGGAAGGCGTCGAGGCGTTCGGGAACCGCGTCCGCGTCAAGGTCGTGAAGAACAAGGTCGCGCCGCCGTTCAAGCAGGCGGAGTTCGACATCATCTACGGCTCCGGCATTTCGTGGGAGGGCACCGTGCTCGACTCGGCGCTCGACCGGAAGGTCGTGACGAAGTCGGGCTCTTACTTCAGCTTCGGCGACGAGCGGCTCGGCCAAGGCCGCCAGAACGCGACTGCCTTCCTCCGCGAGCACCCCGACGTGACGCAGCAGATTCTCCAGCAGATCCAGGTCGAGCTCGGCTCGGATCAGGTCGCGTCCGCGCGGTTGCTACCGATCGCCGACGACGCCGCGGCGGGCAACGGCAAGGCGAAGGCGGAGGTCGCGGCAGAGGCGCTTGCGTCGGCCGAAGCCGAGGCATGACGCCCACCGTCACGGCCCTGCGCGAGCGGAAGCGCGGCCGGGTGGCCGTCGAGCTCGCCGGCAGGCCGTGGCGCGTGCTGCCGGTGGACGCAGTCGTGCGGGCGGGTCTCGCGGTCGGGCGCGGGCTCGATCGCCCGACGGCCCGAGAGCTGGGGCGAGAGGTGCGCCGAGCCAAGGCTCTCGCAACAGCGACGCGATCACTCGCCGCGAGCGACCGCTCGCAACGGGCCCTCGAGCAGCGTCTGAGGCGAGCGGGACATTCGAGCGCAGCGCGTGCAGACGCCCTGGCAAGCCTCGACCGCGCCGGCGTCCTCGACGACGCCCGATTGGCCGAGACCCGCGCCGAGCTGCTCGCGCGTCACGGCTACGGCGATGCAGCGATACGGGCGGACCTTCGGAAGCGCCTCATCCCGGCCGAGACGGCAGCTGACGCAGTTGCCGCGCTCGAGCCCGAGCTCGCTCGGGCGAGGCGCCTGCTCGAGGGCGAAAGCCTGACGCCCGCGCGCCTGCGCCGCCTCGGCACGCGCGGTTTCTCGCGGGACACGGTGGACGAAGTCGCAACCACGTTTGCGCTCGAGGCCTGAGACACGGTACGATCCAGGGGCATTCCATTCGACGTTTTGCCTGCAAAAGCAGCTTTTCCGAAACCAAATCCGATGATCGACCGCTTACGTCCGACGACTCGGAGGTCGCGCGCGAGGTAGCGCGACGACTTTCGGCAGGGCCCACGCCTGCCGGAGAACGGCTTCTCGGATAGCTGCCGGGCCGGCCCGGCGCCGGATGGGACGTGCCGCTGAAGGCGGCTAGGTCCCCGACCGAGGAGCCGGGCACGTGCTGATCGGGATCGGAATCGCCATCGGGATCGCCGGAGGTGTCGGCCTCGCCCTGCTGGCGGTCTCCGTCTTCGGCACGACCGGGGTGACGAAGGCCCGCCGCATCCGCGACCAGCTCCTCGAGGACGCGCGCCGTGAGGGCGACGCCGTGCGGCGGGAGGCGCAGGTCGATGCCCGCGAGCAGGCCGTGCGGCTGCGAAGCGAGATCGACACGGAGCTCACCGACCGGCGGGCGCAGGTGATGAAGATCGAGGAGCGCGTCCTTGCGAAGGAGCTCGAGGTCGAGAAGAAGCTCGAAGAGCTCACGCGCCGGGACCAGGGCCTCGCTGACCGGGAGGAGCACATCCGCCGGCTGCAGGACGAGCTGAAAGAGCTCAAGAACGCGCAGTTCACCGAGCTCGAGCGGGTAGCGGGGCTGACGCAGGCCGAGGCGAAGGGAGTCCTGCTCGAGCGTGGAGAGGAACAGGCGAGGCACGAGCTGGCCCGCCGGGTGCGATCGCTCGAGGACGAGGCTCGGGCCGAGTCGAAGCGCCGCGCTCGCAACCTCGTGGCCGATGCGCTCCAGCGGGTCGCCGCGAGCCACACCGCCGAGACGACGGTGACCGTCGTCGAGCTCCCCTCCGACGACATGAAGGGCCGGATCATCGGCCGGGAAGGCCGCAACATCCGGGCCCTCGAGCATCTCACCGGCGTCGACTTCATCGTCGACGACACGCCGCACGCAGTCGTGCTTTCATCCTTCGACGGCCTCCGCCGCGAGATCGCCCGGCTGACGGTCACCAAGCTGCTCGAAGACGGCCGGATTCACCCGGCGCGGGTCGAGGAGACGTACTACGAGTCGAAGGCGGAGGTCGAGGAGGTCGTCCGCCATGCCGGGGAGCAGGCGGTGTTCGAGGCGAACTGCGGGCCGTTCGGCGACGAGCTCGTGCAGGTTCTCGGTCGCCTTCGGTTCCGGACGAGCTACGGCCAGAACGTCCTCAAGCACACGCTCGAGGTCGTCCACCTCGCCGGGATCATGGCGACCGAGCTCGAGGCGAGCGTCCAGACCGCGAAGCGTGCGGCGCTGCTCCACGACATCGGCAAGGCCATGACGCACGAGATCGAGGGCTCGCACGCGCTGATCTCCGCCCAGCTCGCCCGCCGCCACGGCGAGTCCCAGGGCGTCGTCCACGCGATCGAGGCGCATCACTACGAGGTGCAGCCCCAGACGGTGGAGGCCGTTCTCCTGATCGCGGCCGATGCTGTCTCGGCGAGCCGGCCGGGCGCGCGCGGTGAGAGCCTCGAGCAGTACATCAAGCGTCTCGAGTCGCTCGAGGAGCTCGCTGCCTCGAAGCCCGGCGTGGACAAGGTCTACGCCCTGCAGGCAGGGCGCGAGATCAGGGTGATCGTCAGCCCGGGCGCAGTCGACGACGACGAAGCGGCGCTGCTCGCCCATGAGATCGCGCGCGAGATCGAAGACCGGCTGGAGTATCCGGGCCAGGTGAAGGTGACCGTCATCCGTGAGAGCCGCGCAGTCGACGTGGCGAAGAACCACACCGCGACGACCGCCCCGACGCCCGTGGAACCCGAGCCGGCGGCGGACTCGCCGATCCAGGCTGCCTAGCCGGCCGGGCTACCCTACGCGCCGTGAAGCGCTACCACGTCACGACGTTCGGCTGCCAGATGAACGCCCACGATTCCGAGCGGATCAAGGGCCTGCTCGAGGAGCTCGGCCTCGGCGAGGCGCCGTCGCAGGATCAGGCGGACGTCATCGTCCTCAACACCTGCACGATCCGCGAGAAGCCCGACACGCGCTTCGCGGCCCACATGGGGAACGCCGCGAAGCTGAAGCGCGAGCGGCCGGGGACGGTCGTCGCCGTCGGCGGGTGTTATGCCGAGGCGCAGCGGGAGCGGTTGTTTGCGCTCTATCCCGCCGTCGACGTCGCCTTCGGGCCGGGCACGATCTCGCATCTCGGTGCCTGGCTCGGCGCCGGCGGAGAAGGGATCGCGCGCGGAGCGTTCGGCACCGCAGAGGAGCGCGCCTTCGCGGCCGGTCTTCCCGCACGGCGCGAACGGCGCTTCCAGGCCTGGGTGCAGGTCTCGATGGGCTGCAATTCGGTCTGCTCCTACTGCATCGTCCCCGCCGTCCGGGGGCGCGAGATCTCTCGTCGTCCCGGCGACGTCCTCGCGGAAGT
>JAICZB010000256.1 GCA_025933895.1 Thermoleophilia bacterium | reverse complement strand
CAGCATCCCCATGGAGGCGTACTACAACTACTCGATCAACGACAACGGCCACCTCGAGCGCTACGGGAGCAAGCCGTCGGACTACTCGACGAACGTTCTCGCCAGCAAGGCCGTCCAGTTCATCCGCGGCGCGCGCCACCCGTTCTTCCTCTACTTCGCGCCCGTTGCGCCGCACCTGCCGGCGATCCCCGACAAGCGCGACCAGGGGAAGCTGGAGAACATCGCGCCGATCCACTCGCCCGCCTTCAACCAGCGCAACATCGGCAAGGAGCCGTGGCGCTTCTGGCACAAGGACATGCTCAGCGCGGCCGCGCAGCTCTACATCAACCACGTCCGCATCCGCCAGGAGCAGTCGCTGCTCGCGCTCGACCGCAGTGTGAAGAGCGTCGTGCAGGCGCTCAAGGCGCGGCACGAGCTGAACCGCACGGTGATCATCTACACGAGCGACAACGGCTTCCTCTGGGGCGAGCACCGCCTGGGCGGCAAGGTCTGGCCGTACCAGGAGTCGACCCACGTTCCGATGATCGTCCGCGCCCCGTGGACGACCACGCCGACGCGCAACAACGAGCCCGTCCTCAACATCGACCTCGCTCCCACGATCAGCGCCCTGGCCGGGATCAAGCCGGGACTGCCGGAGGACGGCCGCAGCCTGGTGCCGTTCCTCGAGGGCCAGCCCACCTCGTGGCGGCACGCGTTCCTCGTCGAGTTCCTCGGCAAGGACATGCTGCACAAGGGAGGCCCGCCTCCGTACACCGCCGTCCAGACGAGGCGGAACCTCTACGTCCAGTACAGGAACGGCTGGCGCGAGCTCTACGACCTGAGGCGCGACCCCTGGGAGATGAGGAACATCGCCGGCGACCCGCGGACGAAGGCGCTCCAGGCGACGCTGAGCCAGGCTCTGCAGCGGCTGTACACCGCGCCGCCGGTGACGAGCGCCCGCGGATCCCGGCGCTAGCCGGCGGCTGCGAGCCCGGTTCGCTCGACGACGAGCACGTTTCCCGGCGAGTCGGCGCGATCCGTCAGCACCCAGTCGACCACGCGCCACGGCCCCGAGCCGTCGGGCAGGTGCAGAACCTCGCCGAGCTTCGGCTCGTGCACCGGATGCGCGGAGCGGTAGCCGCTCGCGAGCTCGGGCGCGTCGAACTGGTCGGTCTTGCCTTCGCGCACGCTCCAGACGACACGGGCCATGCCGGCATCTTGGCAGGCAGGTGCTCGCCCCAGTTGAGTGATCTTCCGTCCCCGATTTTGGGGGAGCCGGACGTTACGGGACGTGGCACAGATGGGGAGCCCCAGCCTCTGGCAGCGGTCGGCTCTCGCGGGACCGGCCGGAATTCATTCCCGCTCGTCAGCGACGGATCCGGTCGCCTAGCCGCACATCCCGGAGAGCTTAGGCGGGCCGGGCGCCAGCAAGCTCGTCTGGGCCGGTGTTGCGGAATGACCCCGACCGGTCGCCTCGCGCCGTAGGATCTTGGCGTGATTCTGACTGGGGGACTGAACCACATTCACCTGAACGTCGCGGATCTTCGGCGGTCGCTGTTGTTTTACCAGCGGGTCTTCGGGGCGAGAGAGGCGTTTCGGGTCGGCGACGAGATGGCGTTCCTCCAATTGCCCGGGACGGAAGACGTGATCACGCTTCACGAGGTCGGTGGGGCCGCGGCGGTTGAGCATTTCGGTCTCCTTCGTAATGAGGGCGTTGACCTCGACGGCGCGATCGCGGAGATCGAGGCTGCGGGCGGTCGCTTGATCGAGCGCGGCGAGCATGCGCCGGGGGTGGCGTACGCGTACGTGGCCGATCCCGACGGGTACACGATCGAGCTCTGATCACCTGCTGCGACGCGTCCCAGCCGAGAGACGCTGGCCTGGGCGTTGCGGAATGAAGCTTCTGAGGGCCCGAATCGATGTGGAGTACGTACCTTGACAGTTACGTAACCGAATTGGTACATTATCGTGCATGGAAGCTGTCCTGCGGGCGGTCGCCGACGAGAGCCGGAGAACGCTGCTGGAGACGCTGGCCCGCGGCCCGGCGACCGCGGGTGAGCTGGCGGCGTTGCTGCCGATTGCTCGTCCGGGCGTCTCCCGCCACCTGCGAGTGTTGAGGGAAGCGGGCCTGGTCGAGGCCCGCCAGGAAGCGCAGCGGCGGGTTTACAGTCTTCGCCCCGCACCGCTCGCAGAAGTAGATCAGTGGCTTGGCCGCTACCGCTCTCTGTGGGAGCAGCATTTGGACGCCCTGCATACCGAGGTGGCGCGAGGAAAACGCCAACGAAGGAGCGCGACATGACGAGCGACGCGAGTCCGGGCACCCGCATTCTTGGCAGCCTGCGATCAGCAGACGGCGCAGGCGTCGTCCGAATCGAAGACCGCTACGACACTGGCATCGACGACCTCTGGTCGGCGATCACCGATCCCGTCCGCCTGGCCCGCTGGCACGGCAAGATCGAGGGCGATCTCCGCCCAGGCGGAGAGTTCCGCCTCTACCTCGAAGCCGATGACATCGACAGCACCGGCCGCATCGACGCCTGCGAACCACCACGGCGGCTCGTGGTCACAACCAGGGAAACCGAAGAGTCCTACCGCAAAGGGCAAGGAGTGCCACCGTTCGACGCGGTCAAAGAGATTACCCTGACCCCTGACGGCCACCAGACAATCCTCGTCCTCGAGGTTCGAGGCATGCCGCTGGACAAGATCGCTTTCTTCGGAGCCGGTTGGCAGATCCACACCGAAAACCTCGCCGCCTACCTCGCTGGCCGCGCACCCGACGACGTCGAGGCACGCTGGGAACAACTCGTCCCTCCCTACCAGGACTTGGCGGCCAGGATCAGCTGAGCCAGCCGACAGCGTCCGTAAGAGACCGAGCCGCGCACGACGATCCGAGAGGAATGAGCCTTGCCTGGGCCAGTGCTCGGGAAATGTCACCCGAGCCGCCGTGCTTGACGTGGGCCGGTGGTGCTAGCGATACTGGTCCTATGAGCACACACTTTCTGGGTCTACCCATCTCGCTCGATCCGCTGATCGCAGAAGCGAAGCGTCGGATGCGGCGGCGGCGCGTGTGGATTGCGGCGTCGCTCATCCTCATCGGCGGAATCGCGGCTGCAGTGGCGAGCATGGTCACGTCGGGGGGACCAGGATCCACGGGCGGTGGGCGGGGAGTTCACGGCCTCCTCTCTCAGGTGCGCAGCAGCTTCGGCGACGGTCGCCTACTCTCGGCCTCCATCAGTGGGCGGACGCTCACCGTGAAGGTGGCCGCTCCCAACGAGCCATCGACTGTGAGCGCCACCTTCGAGGCTCAGATGCTTGCTGCTGCGTTCCACGATGTGCAAGCTGCAGCTGGTCAGACGCCGATCAACTCCGTGCAGTTCGTCGATGCCCACGGCAAGGCGAT
>JAICZB010000299.1 GCA_025933895.1 Thermoleophilia bacterium | reverse complement strand
CGTCTTCACCGGCGAGACGGAGCCGTCGACCCTGCGGCGCACGTTCGGAGCGAACCTCCTCGCCTCGGAAGGCGCCTACCACAGCCGGATCCGCAACATCATCTATCCGTGGTTCCGCGTCGGCGCAATCGGCGACTACCCCGACAACGTCATCGCCCCCATCGCGAACGAGCTCGTCGACGGCTTCGCCGACCGCGGGGGATGCGATCTCGTCTCGGAGTTCGCGGAGCCGCTCTCGGCGCGGGTGCTCAAGCGCGCGCTCGGACTCTCGTTCGTCGAGGAGGGCACGCTGCGACGCTGGTTCGTCGAGCTCGCCACGGGCGCCGCGAACTTCGAGGGCGATCCCGAGAAGCAGGCGATCGCCGACGCCGCGAGCGCCGAGGTGAACGAGACGCTCGCGCCCGTCGTCGAGCGGCTCGAGCGCGAGCCCGACGACACGCTTCTCTCCTCGATGGTGCACACCGAGGTCGACGGCGAGCGGCTGACGCGCGAGGAGATCCAGTCGAACCTGAAGGTGATGATCGTCGGCGGCCTGCAGGCGACCACCGACCTGATCGCACTCTCGATGTGGGCGATCCTCTCCCACCCGGAGCAGCTCGAGGAGGTGCGCGCGGACCCGAAGCTCGTCGACCCGGCCATCGAGGAGGCAGCGCGCTGGCACTCCCCTGTCGGCACCTCGACGCGGCAGACCACGCGCGACGTCGAGCTCGGCGGCGTCAAGCTCGAGCAGGGCGCCCTCGTCGCGGCCGTCCTCGCCTCCGCCAACCACGACGAGCGCAACTGGAGCGATCCGGAGCGCTACGACATCCACCGGCGCGAGGGCTCGCACCTCGCGTTCGCGACCGGCCCGCACCTCTGCATCGGCGCACGCCTCGCGCGTTACGAGACCCGCACGGCGTGGCGCGTCCTGCTCGACCGTCTCCCCCGCCTGCGCCTCGATCCGGAACGCCCGATCGAGATCTCCGGCTGGGAGTTCCGTTCCCCCCACCACCTGCACGTCCAATGGAGCTGACATGGAATTGACTCAGGACTACCTCGAACGTCTCGACGCGGTGCAGCCCAAGGAGCTGCCGGGCGATCTCGACCTCTTCGACGAGGCCACGGCCACTCGGGGCATCCGGCTGAACAAGGCCGCGTACTCGCTGAAGGACGAGCCCCAGCGCGACCTCTTCCACTCCGACGAGGAGGCGTGGATGGAGCAGTTCGGGCTGACGGACGAGGAGAAGGAGCTGGTTCGCCGGCGCGACTGGATCGGGCTCTGGCGGGGCGGGATGTCGATCTACGTGATGGTCAAGCTCTCGGGCGTGACGGACACGCCGCTGCCCGAGATCGGCAAGCAGATGCACGAGAGCGGAGGGAACTGATGGCGAGCATCGTCGGAGGGATCGGCGCGAGCCACGCGCCGTCGATGGAGCACATCTACGACGCGGGCGAGGAGGTGCGCTCCTCGGACGAGTGGCAGCCGCTCTTCGGCCCGTTCAAGCAGGTCGCGGACTGGCTCGAGGAGCTACGGCCCGACCGGCTCGTGGTGGTCTACAACGACCACATGGACCAGTTCTTCCTCGACGCGTACCCGACGTTCGCGCTCGGGGTCGCGGACACGTATCCCGTCGCCGACGAGGGCTTCGGCACGCGGCCGTTCCCGCCGGTCCCCGGCGACTCCAAGCTCGGCTGGCACATCGCGCGGTCGCTCGTCGCCGACGAGTTCGACATCACGATCTGCCAGGAGCTCGAGGTCGACCACGGCGTCATCTCGCCACTGCCGATGGTGGACTTCAGCGAGGGCGAGGGCGGCTGGAAGATCCCGATCGTGCCGCTCGCCGTCAACGTGATCCTGCACCCGCTGCCGTCGCCGCTCCGCTGCTGGAAGCTCGGGCAGGCGCTGCGCCGCGCGATCCTCTCCTTCGAGGACGACCTGCGGGTCGTGGTCGTGGGCACCGGCGGCCTCTCGCATCAGCTCACCGGGCGCCGCTTCGGCCAGGTCACGCCTGACTGGGACCAGGAGTTCATGCGCCTGCTCGCCGAGGAGCCCGAGTCGCTGACCCGCTACACGTACAAGCAGCTGATCGAGCTCGGCGGGACGGAGTCGGTCGAGGTCGTCAACTGGCTCGCGATGCGCGGTGCGCTCCCCGACGGCGCGCGGCCGCTCGTCACCGCG
>JAICZB010000122.1 GCA_025933895.1 Thermoleophilia bacterium | reverse complement strand
GGCGCGATCGAGGGCGTCGTCTGGCGCGACTTCAAGCCCGGCGGTGGCAAGCCCGGCGTCGTCGAGCAGAGCGAGCTCGGGCTCCCCGGCGTCACGGTCGAGCTGAAGGACTCGTCCGGCAAGGTCGTGCAGTCGACCAAGACGGAACCGAACGGCAGCTTCACCTTCACCGGAGTCTCGGCGGGGACTTACAGCGCGGGCATCGGCGCCCAGACCTTCGCGAAACCGTTTGGCGGCTACTCCTGGCTCGGGCCGAGCCTGATCACGCCGGCCCTCCTCATCGCCTACATCTGGATCTGGGCCGGCTTCGCCCTGGTCGTGATAGCGTCCGGCCTCGCGGCGTTGCCGCGGGAGGTGCTCGAGGCGGCGCGAACCGACGGCGCGACCGAGTTCCAGGTCTTCCGCCGCGTCACCGTGCCGTTGCTCGCACCGGTCCTGAGCGTCGTCTTCATCACGATGATCATCAACGTCCTCAAGGTGTTCGACATCGTGATCGCGCTCGCACCCGAGTCGACGCAGTCGAATGCGAACGTGATCGCGCTCGCGATGTGGCGAACGTCCTTCAGCGGCTTCGACTTCGGCACGGGCTCGGCGATCGCGGTCTTCCTCTTCCTGCTCGTGCTGCCCGTCCTCGCGCTCAACATCCGACGCTTCCGGAGAGAGACCTGATGGCAGTCGCTTCCGAGGCGGTGCGCCTGCCCGCTCAGCGCGACACGGTCGCCGCCAGGATCCTGCGCGCGGTCGCGAAGACGCCGCTCCAGATCTTGCTCGTCGTGATCGGCCTGCTCTGGCTCGTGCCGACCGTCGGCCTCTTCATCACCTCGATCCTGCCCGGGACCGAGACCGCCACCGCCGGCTGGTGGAAGATCTTCGCCCACCCGAGCCTGGCGACGTTCTCGAACTACAGCGCCCTCTTCCACAACTCCGGGCTGACCGGCGCCCTCAAGACCACCGCCTACGTCGCCGTAGGCAACACCGTCCTCGTGGTGATCGTGGCCGCGCTCGCGGGCTATGCCTTCGCCTGGCTCGACTTCCCCGGCCGCGACTGGATCTTCATCTGCGTGATCGGCCTCCTGGTGGTGCCCTTGCAGATGGCGTTGATCCCGCTGTTCAAGCTCTACGACACCGCCGGGATCGGCGGGACGGCTCTGAGCGTGATCCTCTTCCACGCCGCGTTCGGGCTCCCGTTCGCCGTCTTCCTCCTGCGCAACTTCTTCATCGGGATTCCGAAGGACATCCTCGAATCGGCCCGCATCGACGGCGCGAGCGAGATCTGGATCTTTCTCCGCCTGATCCTGCCTCTCGGCCTTCCGGCGATCGCCTCGCTCGCGATCTTCCAGTTCCTCTGGACCTGGAACGACCTGATCGTCTCGCTCACGTTCAGCGTGAACACGATCAACGTCTGGATCTTCAGCCAGCTCCGCCAGTTCACACAGGGCACCGCCATCATCGCCCCGGCGACGTTCCTCTCGCTCATCATCCCGCTGATCGTCTTCTTCGCCTTCCAGCGCTACTTCGTCCAGGGGCTCCTCGCCGGCTCGGTTAAGTAGTGGCCCGCGTCGCCGTCGTCGGATCCGGGCTCGCGGGGTTCACGGCGTACCAGACGCTGCGCCGCGCGCTCGCGCCCGGCGAGATCGCCGTCTTCGGGACGGACGCCGATCCCGCAGCCGTCTGGCGTGTGCGCGCGGCGGCGATCCGACAGCGGCAGATGCGCTCGGAGAGCGACGGCCACACCTCTCCGACCTCGTTCCCGGGGCTCGCCTTCTCGAGCGTTCGCGGCCGCCGCTCGGTCCGGCCGCTGCTGGACTCGGTGCTCGACCGCTACCACCCCACGGTGGACGAGTTCCTGGCGCACGTCGAGCGGCTCCGTGAACGGAGCGGCTGGGACGAGAGCCTCGTCCTGCGCCGCGTCGAGCGTGTCGCGGCGGTCGACGACGGGTTCGAGCTCGACGGCGAGCGTTTCCAGCACGTGCTCCTCGCGCTCGGCCATCCGGGACTGAACGTTCCGGACGAGTTGCGGGACGATCCGCGCGTCGTGCACTCCTACGAGCCGCACGAGTACGCGCCGACCGTGACCGTCGTCGGCGCCGGCCTTGCCGCCGCCACCGAGTGGCTGAATGCGCTCGCGGCCGGAGCCGAAGTCGTCTCGGTGCGCCGGCGCGAGCCGGCGCGGCGGCCGCTCAACGTGCCGCGCCAGTACTTCACCCGCCGCGGGCTCGCCGGCTACCACCGCCTGACGCCGCGCGAGCGGATCGAGCGCCTTCGCTCGCTGACGGCGCCTTCGTATCCGGCCGGTGCGCAATGGGACGAGCCGCTCGAGCACGCGACGCAGGAGGGTCGATTCCGCGTCGAGCCGTCGCTCAACGGAAGCGCGCAGGTGATCTGCGCGACCGGCTTCCGCCGCGGCTTCCGGCACGATCCGCTGCTCGCGCGGCTCGTCGCCGAGCACGACCTCGAGACCGCGGACGACTGGCTCGTGCTCGATCCCGACTCGACGGTGCCGCGACTCAGCGACGCGCGGCGGACGCTCGCCGTCGCCGGCGCGCCGGCGCAGTGGGCGTTCCCGGCCGCGGATACGCTCGCGGGCGCGCGGTACGCGGGCCACCGGTTCCTAGGGAGGATCCAGGCGTGTCCTACACCCTGAGGGGACGCGTGGAGACACGGCTCGCCGGGCTCGTGCCGGTGCTGCTCGCCGCGTGTGCGCTCGCCGGGGCGCTGCATCGCTGGTGGCCGGTCGAGCTCGTGGCGCTGATGGCGGCGGTGGGGATCTTCCTCGACCTCGAGGTCTGGCACCGCCTACTGCCGTATCAGCCGGCGTGGGCGACGGTGCCGCTCGGCGCGTTCGAGCTCGCCGCGCTGATGGCGATCGTCTACGGCTTCGGCCTGCACGCCCCTCTCATTCCCGCACTCGCGCTCTTCGGAGCGGGCTGGTTGGCCTCGTTCGTCCTCGCGCAGGCCGGCTTCCCGCTGCTCCGGCTCGGCTATGCGGAGGACGGCGGCGAGCTGGGACGGGTGGGTCTCGTCGCCGCGGCCGCGATCGTCCTCGCGTTCGTCGGCTCCGCCGCGACCTACGTCGTGCGGCTGCCTCCGGTGGTCCGTCTCGGCGCCGGCGTCCACCAGGGCCCGATCGTGATCACGCGGCGCGAGGTTCTCCAGGGTGCCCCGGGTGCGGTCGTCCGCGGCGGCATCGTCGTCGCGCACGACAACGTCCAGATCGAGAACCTCACCGTGGTCGGCGGGGCGAACGGCATCACCGTCGACGGCGTCCGCGGCACGGTCATCGACAACGTGACCGTGGAGGGAGCGAGGCTCGACGGCATCCACGTGCGTCTTGCCGGCGTCGTCATCCGCAACTGCACCGTCGACATGCTGGGCAACCGGCTGGGCCAGGGGATCGACATCTCGTTCAACATGGACAAGGGGATGAGCATGGTCGAGGGCTGCACGGTCGTCGGAGGGCAGCAGGGGATCACGACCCACTCCTCGGCGACGGACATCATGGGCAACCGGGTCAGCCGTACGACCGGCCAGGCGATCGCCGTCGACGAGATGTCGATGGGGATGGCCTCCCACAACACCGTCCGCGACGCGCTCGGAGTCGGGCTCTACTGCGGCGATCGCTCCATGTGCATGTTCGACCACAACACGGTGATCGGGACCCGTCCCGACACGTCCTCGGGGCTGCGCAACCGCCGCGGCTTCGGGGTGTTCGCCGACTTCCAGTCGGAGGCGGATCTGTGGCGGAACTCGCTGGCCGCGAATCCGGTCGCCGCCGGGGCGTTCACGGGGGCGACGCTGGCCACGACGTCCTCGCCGGGCTGGTGAGCGACGCCTACAATTACGAGCGCTTCGACGAGTACGTCGAGAGCGGCGTCGACGAGCGCGAGTTCGGCGCCTTCCCGAACATGCTGCACGCCGGCGAGCGCGCTCCCGACGGCGAGCTCACGCTGCTCGACGGCGAGCGCGTCCGCCTGTCCGATCTGTGGAGCGGGAACGGCATCGTGCTCGAGTACGGCTCCTTCACCTGACCGTATTGCGCAGCAGAGGGTCCTCTGCTCGATCAGCTGGCGCAGGAGCATCCCGAGTACGGCTGGTACTTCCTCTACACGCGCGAGGCGCACCCGGGCGAGCACCTGGGCGCGCACGGCGGCTTCGAGGAGAAGCTCGCGGCGGCGCGGCGGCTGCGCGACGAGCTCGGGATCTCGCGGCCGATCCTCGTAGACGACCACGAGGGACACGTCCATCGCGCGTATGGGTTGCTCCCGAACATGTCCTGGGTGCTCGACCGCGGGGGCACGATCCTCTACAAGGCGATGTGGACGTCCGCCGCCCGCGTCGGGGAGTTCCTCGAGCGGCGGCGGGCGCAGCCGGGCGGCTCCGCTTCGGCGACCTTCTACGCCGAGCAGCTCGAGCCCGTCGCGCGCGACCGCGACGCGTTCCGGCGCGGCCTGGAGCGGAACGGCCCGCGCGCGGGAGCCGAGTTCAGCCGCGCGGAACAGATCTGGGCCGAGCGAGCCCGCGCCGCCCGCCGCTAGCCACGCGTTCCTGCCTGCTGAGCAGGTCGAAGTAGAGGTAGGTCGTCGCGATCGCGGCGAACGGCGGGACGAAGACGTAGACGAGATCCGAGGCGAGACTCGCCTCGTCCAACCACGCCGCTCATCGGGAAACAGAAGAGCCGCGCGAGCTGCGCGGCTCTTATGCCGGGGAGGTCGTGCCTTCAGGGAAAGAGGCTCAGCCGTCGCGGCCGTGGTCGTCTCCGACGTCGTGGCCGGCGCCGTCGTCACCGATCCGGGCACCGGCCAGAGGCGCCCTGCTCGAGGCGGTGCACGTCTCTCCCGAGCGCGTGGCCCGCGCGCTGATGCGGCCGCGCCCTCCGATCACGCGCCGGATCTCGAACGAGCCGCTGGGAGCGTGCGTGACGGCACGGAGCGAGGCGACACGGTGACCGTTGCGGCGGAGGACGACCTTCCACGGGACGGCGTTCCGGTTCTGGTCGACCTCGAACTCGACCTCGACGCCGCGGTCCTCGCGGCTCACCTTCAGCTTGCTCGTCGAATTCTGCGTGCAGACGCCGTGGACGCGGACGGCGCGGTGGTGGCTCCCCTTCGCGAATGCGGCCGGAACCGCGAGCAGCGCCGCTGCGAAGAGGGTGAGAGTGAGTGGGATGAGCGAGCGGGTCATCGGGATCCTTTCGTGGACTTCGTGGCGGGGGCAGCGTCGCGATCTCCCGGTCGGAGCCGCAATGGGACATTGGTCGGAGTGAGGTCCGGACCCGCTCCGGAGCGGCGATCATGAGGCGCATGGCGTCCATCGCACCCGATCCCGTCGCCGCCCCGACGTCCCGCTCGGCGATCGTCCGCTTCGCGACGGGGACCCTCCTGGCGCTCGCGGTTGCCGTCGTCGGCGGCTACTTCGCGCTGCGCTCGGTCGCGATCGACGAGGCGAAGCGCCAGACGCGGACGCGCGTCAAGGAGGATGCGAAGCTCGTCGAGGCCGCGGTGACCAACGGCTTGCTGAAAGGACATGCGCACGCGATGAGGGCCGTCGACGACGTCGTGGTCGGGCGCGTCCTCGACAAGACGATCGTGCGCGTCAAGATCTGGTCGCCCGCGGGCCGCGTTCTCTACTCCGACGAGCAGGCCGAGATCGGCGGCCACTATGCCCTGGACGCCGGGCAGCACCGCCTGCTCCGCCACGGCGGCGCGGAGGTGGAGGTCACCGACCTGAACCGGCCCGAGAACGCGCTCGACCGCCAGAACGGGAAGCTGCTCGAGGCGTACACCCGGATCCGGGCTCCTTCGGGGACGCCGCTGCTGTTCGAGATCTACCAGCCCTTCACCTCGGTGACCGCCGACGCGCGCGGGCTCCTGCGGCCGCTCGCGCCTCCGATCCTCGGCGCAATCGGCCTCATCCTGCTCGTCCAGGCGCCGCTCTTCTGGTCGCTGATGCGCCGGCTCCAGCTGAGCCACGAGCAGCGCGAAGGGCTGCTGGCGAACGCCGTCAGCTCGTCGCGCCGAGAGCGGCGCCGCGTCGCCTCGTACCTCCACGACGGGCCGGTGCAGGATCTTGCCGGGCTCGCGTTCTCGCTGGCGCCGGTCGCCGACGGCGCGGAGACTCGAGGAGCAGATCGGGAGGCCGCCGTCGTGCGGAACGCGATCGACCGCCTGCGCGGGACGGTGCGCGACCTGCGGGCGCTGCTCGTCGACCTCCATCCGCCGACTCTCGCGGCGGCGGGTCTCGACGCCGCCCTCCGCGACCTCGCCAGCCCGCTCGCCGCCAGGGGGACGAAGGTCGAGCTGCGCGTCGACGGCGAGGATCGCCTCGACGCAGACACGCAGGCGCTCGTCTATCGCGTCGCTCAGGAGGCGGTGCGCAACGTGATCGCGTATGCCGACGCGTCGGCCGTCTCGGTGGAGGTCGACGTCGCGGACTCGACGGCGCGCCTCCTCGTCGTCGACGACGGCCGCGGCTTCGGCCCGGAGACCCGAGACCAACGCCGCGCGGAGGGACACCTCGGCCTCTCGCTGGTCGAGGAGCTCGCAGAGCAGGCGGGCGGGAGTCTGGCGGTCGACTCCCGCGAAGGCGGCGGAACGCGGGTGCGCCTCGTGGTGCCGCTCCGGTGATCCGCGTCCTCATCGCCGACGACCACGGCGTCGTGCGCGACGGGCTCGCGGGCGTAATCGCCGCGCAGCCGGACCTCGAGGTGGTCGCAACGGTCGAGAACGGCGCCGAGGCCGTCGAGTCTTGCCGGGGCTCTCTGCCCGACGTCGTGCTGATGGATCTCGAGATGCCGGTTCTCGACGGGATCGAGGCGACGCGCATCATCCGGGAGGAGCGTCCCGAGACCGCGGTTCTCGTGCTCACGTCGTTCTCGGACGTGCGCAGGATCACCGCCGCGCTCGGTGTCGGCGCATCCGGCTATCTCCTGAAGGACACCTCGGCCCAGGACGTGGTCCGAGGCATCCGCGCGGCGGCCGAGGGCGGCGCTCCGCTCGACCCGCAGGCGGCCCGGCTCCTGCTCGAGGCGAGAGAAGCCCCCGATCCGCTCGCGGGAATCTCGCCGCGCGAGCGGGAGGTGTTCGGGCTGCTGCTCGACGGGCTGCCGAACAAGCTGATCGCACAGCGTCTGGGCATCAGCGAGAAGACGGTGAAGACCCACCTGACGAACATCTTCCGGGAGATCGACGT
>JAICZB010000140.1 GCA_025933895.1 Thermoleophilia bacterium | reverse complement strand
GTCGGCACGACGTTCCACAGCAGCACCTCATCCTCGACGCCGAGCAGCGCGAGCACGCGATGCACGATCGTCGCCGTGGCCTCCGCCGGACCGGCCTCCGTGAGCTGGCGCTCGGACGTGAACGGGATGCCGCTGACCCGCGCGCCCCGGTAGCCGGCCGCCTCCCCCACGAGCACGACCCGCGCGTCGGCCTGCGAGCCGAGGTAACGCACGAGGCGATCTTGCAGGAGCGCCGAGCCCGCGTACTGGTTGAACGTCGCACCGATCCGGGCGTGGGCGAGCCGCTCTACGAGCTCCAGCGGTTCCACCGGACCACCTCGTCCTGCGCGCGGCGACGCTGCGAGAAGGCGCTCGTCGCGCGGTCCCAGTCCGGGTCGGCGGCGGGATGCCCGATGGTCACTCCGACCACGATCGTCAGGTCGCCCGGGATCGCGAGCAGCTCTCGCCAGCGCGCGTCCTCCTCCACCGGCACGCCGTAGACGCCCGCGCCGAGCCCTTCCTCCAGCGCTGCCAGCCACACGAGCATCAGCGCCGCGCCGGCGTCGACGTGCCAGAACGGCACCGGCCACACGACCTCGACGCCGCCCGTGACGGCGAGCTTGTCAGGCTGGTTGTAGCGGTCGTGGTAGTCCTGCTCGCGCGTCAGGACGAGGATGTGCGCCGCAGCCTTGCCGAACCAGGCCTGCGAGCCCTCGTCCTCCTGCATCGCCGCGAGCTGCTCGATCGTCTGCGGATCGTCGACGACGAGCAGCCGCAGGCCCTGGCTGTAGCCGGCGTTGGGCCCGCGACGCGCAGCGCGGGCGATCCGCTCGAGCGTCTCGCGCGGCACGCGCTCGCCGGTGTAGCTGCGGACGGCCCGGCGCCTCTTGAGCAGCTCGTAGAAGGAGTCCATCCGAGGTCAGGCGAGGACGCCGGCGGTAGCACTCGGCGCGACACCGTCGACCCGCTCCACCCAAGGCTGCGCCTGCAGGTGCTCGAATGTCCCGCGCGCTTCCGCGAGCAGAGGCTGCCCGTCGTCGGGCCGGCCGCGAGCGGTGAGCCACTCCCCGTGCTCGAGCTGGACGACGGCGAAATAGAACGGCAGCTCGAGAACGCGGAGCTGTGCAGCCGCCGCCGTGAAGTGGCGGTCGGCGCCGGGATCGTCGCCCGCGAGGTGGGCGCGGAAGCGGTGGGCGGTCGCTTCGAGGAGGGGCGCGCGCAGTCCCGGTGGGCGTTCGTCGACCATCCCGAGGAGCTCGTTCACCTTGGCCCGCTGGCCGAGAGCGCTCGCAGCTTCGAGGGCGTGGACGAGACCGAGCTTCGCCCCCTGGCTGTCGATGCCGATGGATTCGGCGGTCGCGACCGCACGCTCGGCTGCCGTGAGGGCCGCTTCGTGACTTCCCTCGGCGAGGCGGACCGCGGCAACAGCAGCCTCGTAGCCGCCTTGCATCTGCACCTCACCCGAGCGCCCGAGCCCTTCGAAGCGTCCAAGGAGCTCCCGGGCCTGCTCGAGCCGACCCCGGTGCAGGAGGAGCTCCAGCACGCCGTTGAGGACGCTGCTGACCTGCGGGCCGGCCTGCAGCTGGACCTCCGGAATCTCTTCGAATCTCGCAGTCGCCTCGTCCCAACGGCCGAGCATGCTCAGCGCGTAGGTCATCTCACCCAGAACGGTCCATTCCACCGAGCGGGCGCCGATCCGCCGTGCCAGCTCGAGCCCCTGCTCGAGGTGCGCCAGTGACTCGCCGTACCGATCCCGCCGCAGCCCCAGCTCGGAGAGGTTGTTCCGGACGACGCTCGCGGTTTGGTAGAGCTCGTTCGCGACGCTCGTCTCGAGCGAGAGCTGGAGGAGAGCGCGTGCTTCCTGGGGGCGGTGCGCCATGAGCTGGATCGCCTTCCCGTTCCACCCGCGGGCCAGCTGTTCGGGGAGCTGAAGCGCCTCGGCGATGTCGAGCGAGCGCTCGACCAGCTCCGCCGCGCGTTCGAGATTTCCTGCAAAGAAGTGGGTACTGCCGAGCCGGGACAGGAGCAGGGCGAGGTCTTCGTCGGGCTCGTCCTCGCCGATGACCGCATAGGCCCGCTCGAGGCGCTCCAGGACCTCCTCGAGCTTGCCGCCCCTGGTCCTCTCGACCACCCCGAGCCAGCTCGAGATCCGAGCGGCCGCATGCGTATCGCCCACGGACTCGTACAGGGCCATCGCCTGCTCGAAGAGCGCGGAGGCGGCTTCGCTCTCTCCGGCAGCCTGTGCCATCTCTCCCGCCTGGCTCAGCGCAGTGCCGCGAGCGTGCGGGTCGGCGCCCAGCTCGGCGGCCTGCTCGAAGTAGCGGCGTGCCTCTGTCGAGGCACCGAGCGACGCCGCACGGGCTCCCGCGCGCAAGAGCGCCTCGTGTGCTCGCCGGCGCAGGCCCTCGCCGTCGTCCGCATCGGGGTCGAGTCGGTACGCATCGAGCAGATGGGAGGCAATGACCTCCGAGACCTCGTCCTCGCCCAGAAAGGCCGAGAGGTACTGGGCGGCCGCAAGGTGCTTCTCCCGGCGTTCCCGCTTCGGGAGGGTCTCGTACGCGACGTGGCGCAGGAGGTCCTGGAGGAACGTGTACTGGCCCTGCTCCGGCGAGCGCGGATCGGACTGCAGGCCCAGCACCTCACGTCGCACCATGGTGGTGAGCAGCTCCTCCAGCCTGGTCGTCTCGAACCCGCTCAGTGCTGCGAGCGCCTGCGGCATGAACGTCTTGCCGAGCACCGCTGCGTCGCCGAGCAGCCGCCGCTCGTCGGGCGACAGGCCGTCGAGCCGGGCGGCGATGAGCGCGTGTAGCGTCTCGGGCACCTCGAGCGTGTCCACCTCGCCGACGAGTTGATAGCTCGAGCCCTCCTGCACGAGCAGGCTGCGGTCGAGCAGCATCCGCACCGTCTCGACCGCATACAACGGAATACCCTCGGCTCGTTCGAGGATCTGCTCGCGCAGCTGAGGGGGAAGTCCGGGCACGAGCCCGACCAGCAGCTCCTCCATCGCCCGCGCCGAGAGCGGCTCCAGGTAGAGCGAGGTGAAGTTCCGGTGCCCTGCGCCCCAAGTCGGCCGCTTCTCCGTCAGCTCAGGACGGGCCAGGGTGACCACGAACAACGGCTTGTCGCGCGACCACTCGAGCAGGTACTCGACGAAGTCGAGCAACGACGCGTCCGCCCACTGCATGTCCTCGAAGGCGAGGATGGTCGGATACGTGTCGGCGAGCCGCTCGAAGAAGAGCCGCCAGGCGGCGAACAGGTCCTGCCGGTCGTACGAAGCGCCTTCGCCGAGTGCGAGCAGATGGGCCAGCCGAGGCTCGACGAAGCTCCGTTCCTCGGGGTCGAGCAAGTGCTCCTCTAGCGCCGCGCTCAGCTTCTGCCCCGCCTCGACCGGCTCTTCGTCCTCTGCGATCCCGCAGCGCCAGCGCACCATGTCCGCCAACGCCCAGTACGTCACTCCTTCGCCGTAGGCGAGACAGCGGCCGCGGTGCCAGTAGATGGTCTGGACGATCCCGTCGAAGTACTTGTAGAACTCCCACGCGAGTCGCGACTTGCCGATGCCGGCGATGCCCGTCACCGAGACCAGCTGCGCGCGCCCCTCCTCGGCGCTGACGTGGAAGAGATCCTTGATCTGGCGCAACTCCCGCTCACGGCCGACAAAGGGCGCCTCCAGACGCTCGGACTTCAGTGAGCCGCCCCGTCCGGAGACGACCCGCAGGGCGCGCCACAGCGGCGTCTCGCCTTCCTTGCCTTTCAGCTCGAAGCTGCCGGCCGGCTCGTAGACGACGGCTCCCTCGGTCGCCCGCCGCGTCGCCTCGCCGACGAAGACCGACCCGGGCTCGGCTACCGACTGCACGCGCGAAGCGGTGTTGACGAGGTCGCCGGCCACCATCCCCTCGCCGACCGCGGCCGTGTTGACAGCGGCCTCGCCGGTGAGCACGCCGGCGCGCGCCCTCAGGCCGTCGATTCCCGCTTCCTGGCCCAGCGCCTGCACCGCTGCGACGAGGTCGAGCGCGGTGCGGACGGCGCGCTCCGCGTCGTCCTCGGTCGCCACAGGAGTCCCCCACACCGCCATCACGGCGTCGCCGATGAACTTCTCCACCACGCCGCCGTAGAGGCCGACGAGCCGCCGGCAGGTGTCGAAGTAGCGGGAGAGGAGCTCGCGCACCTCCTCCGGGTCGCGCGACTCCGAGAGCGTTGTGAAGCCGACGAGGTCGCCGAACAGAACCGATACGAGCCGGCGCTCCGCGACCGCCGCCTCTAGAGGTGCTGCCAGAGCCGCGCCGAGCGCAGTGCCGCAGTCACCGCAGAAGCTCTCGTCCGGCTCGTACGGCGCGCCGCACGAAGGACAGGTGAGCTCGACCGGGAGGGACCGGCCGCAACCGACGCAGAACTTCCGTCCCTCGCGATTCTCGCGACCGCACGAGGCGCAAACAGCCACGAAATGGAGCCTAATCCGATGTGAGCCGAGCTACAAAGCCGAACAGAACGGCTATTCCCACTCGATCGTGGCGGGGGGCTTCGACGTCACGTCGAGCACCACGCGGTTGACGCCCGGGATCTCGTTCACGATCCGCGCCGAGATCGTCTCCACGAGGTCGTACGGGAGCCGCGCCCAGTCGGCGGTCATCGCGTCGTCGCTCGTCACCGCGCGGATCGCGATCGGATAGCCGTACGTGCGCTCGTCGCCCTGCACTCCCACGGAGCGCACCGCCGGCAGCACCGCGAACGACTGCCACAACTCGCCGTAGAGGCCGGCGCGCCGCACCTCCTCCTGGAGCACCGCGTCGGCCTGCCGGAGGATCTCGAGCCGCTCCGCGGTGACCGCGCCGATGATCCGGATCGCAAGGCCCGGGCCGGGGAACGGCTGGCGCCAGACCATCCGCTCGGGCATTCCGAGCTCCTCGCCCACGCGCCGCACCTCGTCCTTGAACAGGAGCCTCAGCGGCTCGACGAGGCGCATCCTCATGTCGGGGGGCAGGCCGCCGACGTTGTGATGCGACTTGATCGTGGCGGCAACGCCCTCCGTCCCGCCCGATTCGATCACGTCGGAGTAGAGCGTGCCCTGCACGAGCCAGCGGACGTCGCCGAGCCTGCGGGCCTCCTCCTCGAAGACGCGGATGAACTCGCGGCCGATGATCTTGCGCTTCTCCTCCGGCTCCTCGACGCCGTCGAGCAGCTCGAGGAATCGCTCCTGCGCCTGCACGTGGACTAGCGGGACCTGGAAGTGCTCGCCGAAGGTCTCGACGACCTGCTCGGCCTCGTCCTGGCGCAACAGGCCGTGGTCGACGAAGACGCACGTGAGCTGCTCGCCGACCGCCTTGTGCACGAGCAGCGCGGCGACGGAGGAGTCGACTCCGCCCGACAGCGCGCAGAGGACGCGCTCGCGACCGACCTGGGCCTGGATCCGCGCTACCTGCTCCTCGATCACGGCGGCCGGAGTCCAGGCCGGCGGCGCGCCGGCGACGCGGTAGAGGAAGTTCTTCAGGACGTCCATCCCGTGCGGTGTGTGGACGACTTCCGGGTGGAACTGGACGCCGTACAGGCCGCGCTCGGGCGCCTCGAAGGCGGCGACCGGCGTCGCCGGCGAGCTCGCGACCACGCGTGCACCCTCGGGAGCCGCGACGACCGTGTCGCGATGCGACATCCAGACCGTCTGCTCGGGAGGAGTGTCCGCCAGCAGCCGCGACTCGCTCGCCTCCATGGAGGTGCGCCCGAACTCCGAGACGCCGGTGCGGTCGACGCGTCCGCCGAGCTCGAGCGCCATCAGCTGAGCGCCGTAACAGATGCCGAGCGTCGGCACTCCGAGGTCGAACAGCGCCGGGTCGACGCGCGGCGCGTCGTCGGAGTACACGGACGACGGGCCGCCGCTGAGCACGAGCGCGTACGGATTCCGGGCGCGAACCGCCTCGGGCGTGATCGTGTGGCCGACGAGCTCGGAATAGACACGGCACTCGCGCACCCGCCGCGCGATCAGCTGCGAGTACTGCCCACCGAGGTCGAGGACGAGGACAGGCCGGTCATCCCGCGCCGGGAGTTCCAGAACCTGTGCCTCCTCAGCGCCGATAGTTCGGCGCCTCCTTCGTGATCGTCATGTCGTGCGGATGCGACTCACGCAGCCCGGCGCCGGTGATGCGCACGAAGCGCGCCAGCTTCATCTCCTCGATCGTCGCCGCGCCGCAATAGCCCATCGACTGTCGCAGGCCGCCGACGAGTTGGTGGACGATCGGCGCCAGCGGGCCCTTGTATGCGACCCGACCCTCGATGCCCTCCGGGACGAGCTTCTCCACGTCCTCGACGTCGTTCTGGAAGTACCTGTCCTTCGAGAACCCTCGTGCCTTCATGGCGCCGAGCGAGCCCATGCCGCGGTACTCCTTGAAGCGCTCGCCCTGGACGACGATGACGTCGCCGGGCGCCTCGTCGGTGCCGGCGAGCATCGAGCCGGTCATGACGACGTCCGCCCCCGCCGCGATCGCCTTGGCGACGTCGCCGGACGAATTCAGCCCGCCGTCGGCGACGACCGAGACGCCCTCAGGAGCGGCAACCTGCGCCACCTCGTACACGGCCGACACCTGGGGCACTCCGACCCCGGCCACGACGCGGGTCGTGCACGTCGCGCCCGGCCCGACGCCCGGCTTGACACCGTCGGCGCCCGCGTCGATCAGCGCACGGGCCGC
>JAICZB010000304.1 GCA_025933895.1 Thermoleophilia bacterium | reverse complement strand
GTTGCCGCAGACCTCCATCGAGCACCACGCGCGCGAGCGGTTCCGCGACTGGTCGTAGAAGGCGACGCGGCAGTGCTCGTCGCGGCAGGTCTTCAGCCGCTTCCACTCGTCCGTCGGCGCGAGCTCTGCCACCGCCGCGACTATCCGTCCGATCGCGGCAGACGCACCGTCGCCCTCCGGAGCGAGCACCGGCCGGCCCTCCTCGAAACGGACTCCCAGCCTGGTCTTCCGCCCGGCCTCCTCCAACGTCTTCGACGCCGCAGCGGGGTCGGCCTCGACCCCGTTGTTCGCGAGGAGGAGCTCGCGGATCGCTTCCCGCACTGCCACTGCGTCTGCGTGCTCCTCGTCGCTCGGCTCGACGAGGTCGTCGACGAGGCCCTGCTCCGAGAACCACATCGCCAGCTCGTCCGGCGACGCGATCGTGTCGATCCCGGTCTCGACGTCGAGCGTGTTGACGTAGTCGCGGACGAGATCCAGCCGAGTATGTAAAGTCGTAACCATCGTTCTTGCATCAGGGGTTATGTAACTGGTAACCTCCGAACAGTGGTTAGGGTAGCACGTCGAGAGGAGGAGTTGTGATGCATCCCGAGCTAATGCGCCAGGTCGCCCTCGCCAGGATGGCCGACTTCGAGCGCGACGCAGTCCGGGCCCGCCGGGCGCGGGCGGCCTCCGCCCGCTCGCTCCGGCCGGT
Source organism: Thermoleophilia bacterium (assembly GCA_025933895.1). Lineage (GTDB taxonomy): Bacteria > Actinomycetota > Thermoleophilia > Gaiellales > Gaiellaceae > Palsa-739. The sequence continues at coordinate 1,219 of JAICZB010000304.1, read as the reverse complement.
GAAGACGGCGATCGAGTTGAGGCTCAGCGCCTGCCGCGAAGAGCTCGAGCGCCTGGCGGCGCTGAGCGAGCGGCCGCTACACGAGGGCGACTGGATCGTGGCCGACGTCGACGGAGTGCCGGTGGCGGCAGTCGCGGTCGACGACGGGACGACGGTGTACGACCCGTTCCGGCCGACCTCCCAGGCCGTGTCGTTGCTACGGCTGCGGCGGAAGCAGGTTCTGGCGGCCGCGTAGGAAGTCGCGCTCGACCTCACTCGGAGCGCGGTCGAGCGCGCGTTCGTAGTCCCGCTCGGCCGATTGCCCGAGCCGGCTCAGGAGGTCGGCTCGGGTTGAGTGGTAGAGGTAGTAGCCGTCGAGGCCCGCGATTCGGTCGAGAAGCTCGAGACCGGCCTCCGGTCCCTCCGCCATCGAGACGGCCACCGCACGGTTCAGCTCCACGACCGGCGACGGAGTCAGCTCGGCGAGGCGGCCGTAGAGGAGGGCGATCTGCGCCCAGTCCTCCGGCTCCTCGTAGTGGAGGGAGGCGATCGCCGCCTGCAGCTGGTACGGCCCGCTCCGGTGGAGACGGAGTGCCCGCTCGAGCGCGCTTCGACCTTGCTCGATCTCGTCCGTGTCCCAGAGGGCTCGATCCTGCTCGGCGAGCAGCACGAGCTCGCCGGCCGGCGAGATCCGCGCGTCGCGGCGGGCGTCCTGCAGGAGGAGCAGCGCGTGCAGCCCGTGCGCCTCGGCTTCGTCCGGCATGAGCGTCGCGAGGACGGCGGCGAGCCGGATCGCCTCGCCGCACAGCTCCCGCCGGACAGGCGGCCCGTAGCCGGCGTTGAAGACGAGGTAGATCGTCGCGAGCACGAGCCGCAGCCGCTCGGGCAGCAGGTGCTCGGCGGGGACGCGCAGCGGGATGCCGGCGTCGCGGATCTTCCGCTTCGCGCGGACGAGGCGCTGCGCGAGCGTCGACTCCGGGACGAGGAAGGCCCGCGCGATCTCGGGCGTCTCGAGGCCGCCGACGAGGCTGAGCGTCAGCCCGACCTGCGCCTCCGGCGCGAGCGCCGGGTGGCAGCAGGCGAAGATCAGCTCGAGCCGCTCGTCGGGGATGGTCGCCTCCTCGTCCTCCGGTAGGTCTTCGGCCCGCGCGAGCAGCTCCGTCTTGCGCGCGAGTGTCTGCTCGCGGCGGATCCGGTCGATCGCGGCGTTCCGGGCCGTCGTGACGATCCAGGCGCCGGG
>JAICZB010000250.1 GCA_025933895.1 Thermoleophilia bacterium | reverse complement strand
GCCAGGCGGCCCATTCGGTGCCGGTGAGCGCGAGGCGGGCGCCGAGCACGGCGGTGCCGGCGATCGCGGTCAGCGCGGCGGGGGTGCGCGCTTCCTGCAGCCAGCGCTGCGGCTGGGAGAGGCGTCGGCGGAGGAGGGGGCCTGCCGACCGCGACCGAGGGCAGCGACGAAGGTGCCATTGCATGAGCTGCATCATCTCCGGGCTCGCTGTCCGGCCCGACAGGGACCTGACACCCTCTTCTCCAGGGAGGGGCTCACTCTGTTCCCTAATGTTCCCTCAGCGCGTCGTGGCGCGCCGAGGTAGACAACGCAAAATCCCCATTAGCAGAGCTTTCTCAAAGCGCTCTGACGGACTCGAACCGTCGACCCCCTCCTTAGCATCCCGGGTCCCCGGCAACCGGATGCAATTGCAGGCGGCTGGTTGCAAGGAATCCTGCGGCTCTTGGAGCCGCAGTGTTTGCGGTCGTTTGCCGGGGTTTGCGTCCGCTCGCTCCACAAATGCTCCATGCCGAGCGGCGCTCGCCGGCGCACTTTTCTCTTGTCAGAGGTTCTTGTTGTCTGCAGCAGGGCTGTTGAGCCGTGCAGCCATCTGATCGAAGAAGACTTCCCAGCCGTCCTTGGTGGCGTCGTATTCCTCCGGCCGCAGGTGCCCGCGTTGCTCGAAGAGCATCTCCGTGCGCCCGGCGCCGAGGTCGTTGAGTATGACGGTCACACGTTCGTAGATCTCGTCCGCGCGGTTGGAGAACGTCAGCACCAAGCGATTCGGCGCGACCACCTCGAGGTACTCGCCCTTCCACTCGATTAGGCGGCGTTCTGGGCCGAAGAACATCGTCGCGCCCCACCGTCCGCCGGGTCGCACGTCCATCGTCACCGTCTCGAGTGGGATCTCCGCCTCGGGGCCGCCGAACCAGTCGGCGAATCGTTCGGGCTCCGTCCACTCCTGCCAGACGCGCTCGCGCGGCGCATCGAACTCGCGCCGGATCGTGAAGCCGTACTCAGTCACGGAGCCGTCGGTCGAGGTCGGCGAAGCTGTCCGTCCAGAACGAGCGATATTGCTCGAGCCAGTGCGCTGCGTCGCCAAGAGGATGAGCTCGCAATCGCGAGGGGCGTAGCTGTGCTATTCGGCTGCGTTCGATCAGCCCGGCGCGCTCGAGCACGTGGAGGTGCTTCGAGACCGCTTGGACGCTGATCGGGAACGGCTCCGCGAGTTCGTTGACGGTCGCCTCGCCGGCGGCCAGCCGCTCGAGGATCGCCCGCCGGGTCGGATCGCCAAGGGCGGCGAAGGTCGCGCTCAGTTGGTCAACCATATGGTTGAATACGATATCTCGACGTTCGGACGGGCGGGCAGGGCGGTCGCGCGAAGCACTCGCCGGACCCGAGCCAGTCCGCGATCTACCAACGAGAAGGAGGGCCAGGATGGGCAAGATCGTTGTGACCGAGTTCGTCTCGCTGGACGGTGTCATGGAAGATCCGGGCGGGTCGGGCAGCTTCTCTCACGGCGGCTGGACGTTCGAAATTGATCGGGGTGAGGGGAACGCGTTCAAGCTCGAGGAGACAATGGCGACCGACGCGTTGCTGCTCGGGCGAGTGACGTACGTGGAGTTCGCGGACGCCTGGCCGTCACGGGACGGGGAGTTCGCCGACAAGCTCAACGCACTCCCGAAGCATGTCGTCTCATCAACCCTCAAGCAGCTGCCGTGGAACAACTCGAGTGTTTTGAAAGGTGATCTCAGCGACGAGGTCGGGAAGCTGAAGGAGCTCTACGACGCCGACATCGTCGTCCACGGCAGCGCGCAGCTGGCCCAAGGCTTGATCGAGAACGATCTCGTCGACGAATTGAGATTGATGGTGTTCCCGGTCGTGCTCGGCAGCGGCAAACGACTCTTCGGTGCTAGCGCCGACAAGAAACGCCTCGAGCTCGTCGACACGAAGACGGTCGGCGAAGGCGTCCTCATCCTCACCTACGCACGCCCCACCACAATCAACGCAGACAAGGCCGGCGGCTGATGCGCAAGATCATCAACTCGACCTACATCTCGCTCGATGGCGTCGTCGAAGTGCCTCATACATGGCCGTCGATCGAGCGGCCCTCCGACGGGCGCGGAGACGAGATCCAGACGAATCTCCTCAACGCATGCGACGCCGTCCTCATGGGTAGGCGAACCTACGAGAGCTTTGCGCCGGCCTGGCAGTCACGCTTCGGCGACCCCCTGTCAGATCGCATGAACGCGATGCCTAAGTATGTCGTCTCAACAACGCTCACCGATCCCGAGTGGGCGAACACGACGGTGATCTCCAGCGACGTCGCCGAACGGATCCAACAGCTAAAAGAAGAACCCGGCCAAGACATCGTTCAGTACGGCTTTGGCGCCGTCTCGATGCTGCTCATGCAACACGGCCTACTCGACGAACTCCGACTATGGATTCATCCGTTGTTCGTCGGCAAGGGCACCACCGAGGACGTGCTATTCCCGAAAGGACCGCCGACTCAGTTCGAATTGGTCGACTCCGCGATTCTCAAGAGCAGCATGGTGATCCTCACCTACCGGCTCGCATCGTGAACAGGCTCAGCATCAGACGAACCAAACCGGTGCGGACGCAGTCGTCGCGCTGCTCGACGCGCTCGCCTACGAGCGGGCGGTGGACGCTGCGTGGACGTCGCCCCGAACGCCGCTTCAGGCATCAACCGGTGGCAGTCGTCTGCAGCCGTTCGCAAGTAGCTGAGCGGGTTCGGCGGCCGTTGGCTTTGCGCGCAGTCGCGGTCGTTTGCGTCCGCTCTGCTCCATAAACGCTCCATCCCGGGGGCGCCTCAACTGGGTGAACGCCGCTCCCAGGCGGGCGATGAGTCTGTGCGTTGTACGGAGTCTCTAGGAAGACGCCTTTCTCACAGGAGGTCTTAGATGCTCCGCGGAAGCTGCGCGTGCGGTGCGACCGAGTACGAGGTCGAGGACGCTTTCTCTTACGCGATGAACTGCCACTGCTCGAAGTGCCGTGCCGCCACCGGCTCCGCGTACAAGCCGATGGGCGGCATCGAGCGCGAGAAGCTTCGCGTCACGCGGGAGGACACGCCGATGTTCGCCTGGGGAGAACCGGATGCGGGCGACTTCCGCTGCGGTGTCTGCGGATCGTTCCTGTACTCCGTCGTCCGTGACGGAAAGTGGGTGCATGTCACGCTCGGCTCCCTCGTCGACGCACCATCGCTGCTTCCCGACCATCACATCTTCGTTGGCTCCAAAGCGCCGTGGGATGAGATCGGTGACGGGCTTCCGCAGTTCGAGCGATACGTCACGTAACTTCACCGCTTCTCTCTCCGAGCCGCTCGACCGGGGTCGCTTCCGGACGCCGGCCCAATCGACTGTGCCGCGTTAAGACGAGCCGGGGGCGTCGGGCGACCTCTGCGTTATGTCTCGGACCGTTGCGGTGGGCTGCCGACGGCTGCGAATTGGCGTGTTTGAGCCGTTTTCGGAGCGGACCCATTTGCGACCGGTTGCCACCGGTTGCGCCCGCTTGGCTCCATAAATGCTCCGTACCCGCGCTGGTCGTCAGCGCT
>JAICZB010000144.1 GCA_025933895.1 Thermoleophilia bacterium | reverse complement strand
TGCCCGACGAGCCAGCGGAGAAACGGGAGATTGGTCGTGACGCCGCCTATCTCCGTCTCGCGCAGCGCCCGCGCCAGCCGGTCGAACGCCTCCTCCCGCGTGTCGCCGTGCGCGATGAGCTTCGCGATCATCGGGTCGTACGCCGTCCCGATCTCGTCGCCCTCGCGCACGCCGGAGTCGACGCGGATCCCGGCCGGCAGGCGCAGCCTTTCGAGCCGGCCGGCCTGGGGGAGGAACGAGCGCGGATCCTCCGCGTACAGCCGCACTTCCACGGCGTGCCCTCGCAAGTAACAGTCTGTTACTTGGGAAGACAGGGCCGCTCCGGACGCGATTCGGAGCTGCTCCCGCAGGATGTCGACGCCGGTCACGAGCTCCGTCACCGGATGCTCGACCTGGATCCGCGCGTTCAGCTCGAGGAACCAGAAGTCGCGGCCTTCGAGGACGAACTCGGCGGTGCCCGCGCTCTCGTAGCCGATCGCGCGCGCGAACGCGATCGCCGCGTCGCTCATCCGTTGCCGCAGCTGGGGGTCGAGCGCGGGCGACGGCGCCTCCTCGAGCACCTTCTGGTGGCGGCGCTGGATCGAGCAGTCGCGCTCGCCGAGCGCCGCGACGTTGCCGTACGCGTCGGCGAGGAGCTGGATCTCGACGTGGCGCGGTCGTTCGAGGTAGCGCTCGCAGAAGACCGAGTCGTCGCCGAACGCGGCGGCCGCCTCGCGGCGCGCGGCCGCGAGCGCTTCCTCGAGCTCCTCGGGCGCGCGCACGACGCGCATTCCGCGGCCACCGCCTCCGGCGGCCGCCTTGACGAGCAGCGGGAAGCCGATCTCCTCCGGCGTTCCGCTCGGGAGCACGGGGACGCCTGCCGCCCGGGCCGTCTCCTTCGCGGCGAGCTTGTCCCCGCCGGCCCGCAGCGCCGCCGGCGGTGGGCCGACCCACGTGAGCCCCGCGTCCAGAACAGCCTCGGCGAGGTCGGCGCTCTCGGAGAGGAAGCCGTAGCCGGGGTGAACGGCGTCGGCGCCGGCTTCCTGCGCCGCGCGCACGTGCTCGGACGGGTCGAGATAGGACGAGATCTCGACAAGCGTGTCCGCCGACTCGGCATGGAGCGCGCCGCGGTCGTCCGGCGCGGCGACCGCGACCGTCTCGACGCCTTCGGCACGGCAGGCACGGAAGATGCGGAGCGCGATCTCTCCTCGATTGGCGGCGAGCAGCCGGCGCATGGCGAGTGAGTCTAGGCTCCGCCTGGCCGAACGACTCGTGCGAGTTCGCGCATTCGGCTCTAGGCTTCCTCGTTTGACCGACCCTGGAGGAGGAAGGAAGATCGCCGTGCGGCTGAGGTTGGGGGCGGCCCTGCTACTCGCCGTGGTCGTCTGCGCGACCGCCGGCACGGCGCGCGCCGGCACGGCGCTGATCGTCACCGGTCACGGCTGGGGGCACGGCGTCGGCATGAGCCAGTGGGGCGCGTACGGCTATGCCCTCCACGGCTGGAAGTACCGCCGGATCCTCTCGCACTACTACCCGGGGACGGCGATGAGCCGCGTCGGCGAGCTGCGCGTGCGCGTCCTGCTCGCGCAGGGAGCGAGCAACGTGACGGTCGGCTGCGCGACGCCGATGCGGGTGACCGACGGGAGGCGCCTGACGCGGACGCTTCCTGCCGGGACGTACGGCGTCGGGCCGAGGCTTGTCTTCCCGGTGCGCAAGCACGGGGGAGGGCTCTCCTTCGGGCACTTCGCCGTGCTGGAGTGCGACCGCGCGCCGCTCACGTTCGACGGCCGCGCGTACCACGGCACGCTCTCGCTGCGCGGCGGCAGAGGCGTCTCGGTCGTCAACGGACTCTCGCTCGACACGTATCTGCGCGGCGTCGTCCCGTCGGAGTCGCCGTCGCACTGGCCGCTCGCAGCGCTGGAGGCGCAGGCGGTCGCGGCGCGTTCCTATGCCGTCTATCAGCTGCGGCCCGCCTCCTGGTACGACCTGCTGCCGACCACGAGCGACCAGGTCTACGGGGGCGTCCGGGCGGAGAGCCCGCGCTCCGATCAGGCGGTCTACGCGACGCTCGGCCAGGTCCTGATGTACGGAGGCCACGTGGCGCGGACGTACTACTCCTCGAGCTCCGGCGGACGCACCGAGGCGGTGCAGGACGCGTGGCCGGGCTCGGCGCCGCTCCCGTACCTGCGCTCGGTGCCGGATCCCTACGACACGTACTCCCCGCACCACGACTGGGGCCCGCTCGGCTTCACGGGGCCGCGGCTGGCGGCGCGGCTGGGGCTCGGGAGTGCCGTCGACTCGGTGCGGGTCGTGCGGGACGCAAGCTTCCGTGCCGAGTCGGTGAGCTTCGGGCTGGCTTCGGGCGCCGTCGTCAGCAGGAGTGCCGCCGGTATCGCGCGGTCGCTGCATCTGCTGTCCACCTGGTTCTCGATCGGCGAGCTCCGGCTCACGACGAGCAGCACGCACGTCCTCTACGGCAGCCGCGTCACGGTCGGTGCGCGCGCCGCGGACGTGAAAGGTGCGCTGCTGCAGCAGAAGAGCCCGACCGGCGCCTGGCGGACGGTCCAGCGCGTCACGCATGCGACCCAGCTTCGCCTTCAGCCCCGTGCGAGCACGGCGTTCCGTCTGCTCGCGCCCGGCACGAACGGGACGTCGCTGTCGGTGGCGGTCGCGCCGCGGCTACAGGTGCAGGCGCTCAGCCCGCGGCTGATCGCCGGTGAGGTGTCGCCGCGGCCGGACGCCTCGGTCGCCGTGTGGCGGCTCGTGCGCGGGAAGTGGCGGGTCGTCGCGCATCCGATCCTCGACTCGGACGGCAGGTTCCGGACTCCGCTGCCCCTCCGGCCGGTCGACTACAGGATCACGGTCGCCGCCGGCCGGCTCGCCGCCGCCCAGACGTCGCTGCGCGTGACGCGGCGGATGCTCCAGAGCTTCGGGAACTGATGCCTCCGGCAGGGGGCCCGGTCTGGGGCGCCGCGAGCACCGACCTCAACGCGACCCTGCTCGAGTGGCCGGCAGGGAACGGGCCGGCCGAGCACGTGAACGAGGAGCGCGACGTCCTCTACGTCGTCCTGACCGGGTCGCTGACGCTGACAGAGGACGGCGAGTCACGCGAGCTCGGTGCCGGGGAGGCGACGATCGTCGAGAAGGGCTCGCGCCGCCGTCTCCTCGCGGGCCCGGACGGCGTCCGCTACCTCACCGCCCACATCCGCCGCGGCGGGCTCGAGATCAAGCGGCTCTGACACCCTCGGCTCCAGTCGACATCCGGGCCGCCGCGCCGCGTCACACGCCGCCCAGCCCGGCCAGCCAGACCACGAGGGCGATGAAAGCGAAGCCGGCCACGGTCAGAGCCACCCGCAGCCGCGAGGGATGCTCGTGGGCCTCGGGCAGGAGGTCGGAGGCCCCGAGGAAGAGGAACAAGCCGACGTAGAGAGCCAAGAGAGCTCCGAGCCCGTGGGCCGAGATCGAGAGCGAGGCCCCGACCGCAGCGCCGGCGATCGGCGCTGTCGCGTCCACCGCCAGCCAGCGCAGGGCCTGTCGCCGGCCCCCGCCCTGGCGGAGGATGAAGGAGACGGTGTTCAGCCCGTCGGCGAAGTCGTGGCTGGCCACGGCGGCGAAGACCAGAAGACCGGTGCCCAGGGAGAGGTGGAGGGCCAGGCCGATCCCCAGCCCGTCGACGGCCGAGTGGGCCGAGAGGGCCAAGGCCCCCATGGCCCCGACCCGACCGTGGGCGCGGGCCTGGTCGGAGTCGTCGCGGTGATGGAGGACCAGGAGGCGGTTGGCCAGGAAGAAGAGGACGAAGCCCAAGGCCACAAGTAGCGAGACCCGCTCCGGCCGGCCGAGTTCGCGCTCGGCCTCCGGCAGGACATCCAGGAGAGCGATGGCCACCACCACTCCGCCGGAGAGCGCTATGACGTCGCCTAGCCGGCCGGCCAGCCTCATCGCGGCCAGCCCGCCCAGCGTGGTCGAGAGGGCGGTGGCCAGAGCAAGTGGCAGGGCCAGCCAGGGCAGGCTCACGGCTCGACGCCTAGAGCGAGAACGATAACGGTTCTCATTCGCACGCTGGCTAGGATAGTGCCCGTGCCCGCGCCGCGGCAAGGCCTCTCGGAGCTGCTCGAACGGAACGCCGTCCGCGCGACGCCGCGTCGCCTCGAGGTGCTCGAGGAGCTGGCGCGAGAGCGCGACGACGTGACGGCGCAGCAGCTCTGGAGCCGGCTGCGCGAACGCGACTCGGCCGCCGGGCTGGCGACCGTCTACCGCACGCTGGCGCTCCTGAGCGAGAAGGGCGTTGTCGACGTCCTGTCACACCACGGCGGCGAGCAGTGCTACCGGCTGTGCGGGGACGCGCATCACCACCACCTGCTGTGCGAGCGGTGCCATCGCGTGGTCGAGATCCAGGAATGCGGGCTCGACGACTGGGTCGCCGCGGCCGCGAAGCAGCACGGCTTCGTCGCGACCGACCACCGCGTCGAGATCGTCGGCCTCTGCGCCGACTGCCGCTAGCCGGCGTAGCGGGCGCGCGCGCCCTGCAGCACGCGCTGCGCAGTCGCCGGCTGGTGGCGGCTGAGCCACATGAGAACGGCCTGGGCGCGGGGGAGTGCGGTGCGCGGAACCTCTTCCGCCACGCGAAGGTAGATCCGTGCAGCCGCATCCGAGCCGAGGACGGCGGTGAGCGTCTCGTGGACGGCCGCCGACAGCCGCGCCGGTTCGGCCACCGTCAGCGGGTGCGTGTGGGCGTGGACGATCTCGGGCAGCGCGGAGGTCTGTGCGTCGAGATCGAAGACGTCGAGCTCGTACGCACACAGCAGCGCGAACCTGCGCGTCTCGAACAGGCCGTTCCAGAGGTCTTCGAGCGCGACAGCTGCGGCCTTGTGGCCACGCTGGAAGAGCACGTCGACCATCTCGCCGAAGGCGCGAACGGTCCTGTGGGGGAAGCCGCGAGCGATCCGGTCGACCGTGTTGCCGACGACCTCCTCGAAACGCCCCGGCGACGGGACGTCACCGTCCATGAACGCCGCAAGCGTCTCGTGCGCCTCGCAGCTGGTGAGCAGACCCTGTCTCTGCAGCTGATCGACGTCGTGGCCCCGCCGCTCGAGCTCGGTCCGGAACACGTCCCAGTGGTCGGCGGTGGCGATGACGAGCGCCGGCTCGCCGGCCTGGAAGCCGGCGTCGAGGAAGCTGCCGACGGTGACGGAGAGCTCGTCGAGCTCGAGGTAGACCTGCACCCCGTGCCCGGCCGGAGGCGCGCTCTCGAGGAACGTCGACCAGCTCATCTCGATCGCAGCGTACCCAGATCGGCTCGAGCTACTCCCTTCAGGAGCGCCAGCTCGGCGGGCGCTTCTCGAGGAACGCCCGCAGGCCTTCCTGGCCCTCTTCGCTCGTGCGCCGCTCGGCGATCCAGCGTGCGGTCTCGGGTCCGTCGGGGCGCTCGCGCACGAGCCGCTTCGCCCAGCGTGCCGCCTGCGGGCTCGCGGAGAGGAGCTCGCCGACGACCCGCTCGACCGCCGTGTCGAGATCCTCCGCGACCTCGTGCACGAGGCCGATCCGGAGCGCGGTGTCGGCGTCGAAGCGCTCGCCGGTGACGAAGTAGCGCCGCGCCGCACCCTGCCCGATCCGCGCCAGGGCGAACGGCGAGATGACGGCGGGGATGATCCCGAGCTTCACCTCCGAGAACGCGAAGACCGCGTCGGGCGCCGCGACGGCGATGTCCGCGGCCGCGACGAGTCCGGCTCCGCCGCCGAGCGCGTGCCCCTGCACGCGCGCGACGACCGGCGCGGGGCAGCCGTCGATCGCCTCGAGCATCGCGCGCAGCGCGTTCGCGTCCGCGACGTTCTCGTCGTACGAGAGGTCGACGGACGAGCGCATCCAGCCGACGTCGGCGCCGGCGGAGAAGCTCGGCCCGTCGCCGGCGAGCACCACTGCACGGGCGCGACCCACGCCGACGAACGCCTCCGCGAGCTCCGCGATCAGCGCCGCGTCGAACGCGTTGCGCCGGTCGGGACGAGTGAACGTGATGCGGAGGACGTCGCCGTCCCGCTCCGTGCGCAGGTTCGAGGGCACGAGGCGGGAGCTTAGAGGGAAGATGCCGCCATGAGCTCGGTGGCGCGCGATCGGTGGGCGGAGTGGCTGGCGGAGCGTCGCTTCGGCGGAGACCCCGAGGTTCGTGAGGAGATGCTCGCGAAGCTGGCGGAAACCCGCGACGGGGTCCTCTGCCGCGCGGAGCTGCGCGAGGGCGAGACGCTGCTCGACGTCGGCTGCGGCGAGGGGTTGATCGGATTCGGCGCCCTCGAGCGAGGCGCGGGGAGCGTGATCTTCAGCGACGTTTCCACGGATCTCCTGGATTTCTGCCGCGAGGCGGCGACCGAGCTCGGCATGCTCGAGCGCTGCCGCTTCGTCGAAGCCTCGGCCGACGAGCTCGCGTCGATCGAGGACGAGTCCGTCGACGTCGTCACGACGCGCTCCGTCCTGATCTACGTGAAGGAGAAAGCCGGAGCGTTCGCCGAGTTCGCGCGCGCGCTCCGTCCCGGCGGCCGGATCTCGATCTGGGAGCCGATCAACCGCTTCGGCGCCGACGAGCGCCGGCAGCGCGGG